>CAVELT010000167.1:0-4079 GCA_963616545.1 Dysosmobacter segnis
TAACCTGGGACTGGAGCGGGCACGTCTTCGGGATCTTTCCGGTGCGGCGGAGCTTCTGAAGAAGTCGCTGCTGTATGATAAATACCAGAAGGATGCCCGGAATCTGCTGGGGCTCATTTTTTTTGAATGCGGGGAAACCGCAGACGCCCTGGTGCAGTGGGTCATCAGCATGAACCTGATGCCGGAGGACAATCTTGCGGATCATTATCTGGATGAGGTGCAGCGGAAGCCAGCCATTCTTCGGATCTGCTCCGACAATGTAAAGCGCTACAATCAGGCGCTGGATTATGCTCAGAACAACAACGAGGATCTCGCCATCATGCAGCTGAACCAGGTGATCGGCGACCGGCCGAACTATGTGAAGGCCCATATCCTGCTGGCGCTTCTTTATATGAAGCGGGAGGAGTGGGTGAAGGCCGGCAAGAGTCTGCTGACGGTGCTGCGCATCGACCGGAACAATCCCAAGGCGCTGGTGCTGATGGATGAGGTGAAGCACAATACAGGCAGAGCAGAGGTGGAACAGAACCGTCTCAAGAATGTATTCTCGCATCGCCGTATGAGTGATGACGATGTGCTGGTGCCCCAGGAGGTGAAGCAGATTTCCCCCTGGATGGTGGTCCTGTATATTCTGATCGGCTTTGCCTTTGCGCTGCTGTCCTTTTACCTGCTTCTGCTGCCGGCAAAGACCAAGGCGCTGAACAGCCAGAACAATCAGGAGCTTATTCGCTATGCGGAGAAGCTGGATGCCGTAAATCAGGAAAACACCAGCCTGCAGAGTCAGGTGGACAGCCTGCAGTCGGAATACGACGATGCCAATGCACAGCTTGCCCAGTATGCCAGTGCCAATGCCTCCTTCGCAGGACAGTATCGCAGCCTGAATGACATTCAGGCGCTGATCTCTGCCGGAGATATGGTGGGGGCAGCGGAGCAGTATCTTCAGCTGGATGTGTCCAATGTGACGGACGAGAGCCTGCAGAGTCTGCTGAGCACCGTGAAGGCGGAAATGGAGGGAACGGTATACCAGCGTCTTTCCGAGCTGGGTACTGCAGCCTGGAACTCCGGGGATACAGCCCAGGCCCAAAAGGATTATGAGCTGAGCCTGCAGCTTCGTCAGGAGCCGGAAACCATGTTTCTGCTGGCCCGGCTGTATCAGACCGGCGGTGACACAGAAAATGCCAACAAGCTGTTTGATCAGATCGTGGGCGAATATCCGGATTCTCCCTACGCGGAGAAGGCCAGAAACGCAAGAGGCTATTAAAGAGGAGCATTATGCTGAACAGGGACAAGATCAGGCTGATGACCAAGCTGGCAGCCTTTGAAAAAAATGAAGGCAGAGAGGTTCTGCAGACCGGGGAATACTTCCGCAGCGATTACATTTCCAATCGTGTTCTGCTGGCAGAGCTGCATTTTACCCTGTGCTTTCTGCTGGCGGTCATGGTGCTTATGCTCATGCGGCTGGAGAGCATCCTGCTGAACCTGAGCCTTCAGTATCTTCAGGGGGCAGCACGGCTTCTGGGCCTTGTGTATGTTGTCGGTCTGCTCATTACCGGCATCATCTCCGGCACGGAGGCCCGCCTTCATTACAATACGGCGCAGGCACTGCGGGATTTTTATACGGAAAAGCTCGAGCAGCTCCTGGCGCTGGCGCGCGGCGAGCAGCCGGCAGAGAACAGCCGCTACGGTGACGACTTCGGGGAGGAGATCCGTCTCCTTCGGGCCGGTGCACTGCCGGAGGAGGAAGCGGAGAGTGAGCTTCATTCGGAGGAAGCCGAGGCAGCGGTGCGCTTTGCCCGGGAGGAGGCCAGCCGCTACATTCGGGAGGAGAAGCAGCGCCGAAAGAAAAACAGGAAAATGAAGGCGGTGCCGAAGAAGGGGCAGATGCCGGAGGATGACGACGGCTTCTGGCTGGATACACCCATAGATCAGGATGACGACGATTACTGGCTGGACGACGAGCCGGAAGGTGAGGAAAACGGTCTGCCGACTCAGCGGAGCAATGCTGAACCGGAATGGCTGGATGAGGATTGGACGGAAGGAGACGAGGAATGAATCAGATTGCTGCCCTGCGGGATGCACTGGGAAATGTATACCGGAGGCAGGACTATTGGCTCCTGCCCCTGTTCCGCGCCCTGACGGCCCTTGTTCTTTTTGCTGTTCTTCGTTCACGGCTGGGCTACAGTGCACTTTGCGGCAGCATACCGGTGATTCTGGCGGCAGCACTGTTCTGTGCTTTTCTGCCGTGGGCAGGGATTCCCTTTCTGGGGGCGGCTCTGGTGCTGGGAAATCTGTACAGTGCATCCCTCGAGCTTACGCTGGTGGGAAGCCTGGTGTTTCTGATGGCGGCGCTGATCCAGAGTGCTTTCCGGGCAAAGGGGGCTGTAATTCTGGCCCTGCTTCCCTT
This sequence comes from Dysosmobacter segnis, assembly GCA_963616545.1. Lineage (GTDB taxonomy): Bacteria > Bacillota > Clostridia > Lachnospirales > Lachnospiraceae > Oribacterium. Next base: position 2,402 of record CAVELT010000167.1, read on the forward strand.
CTTTTATCTCCTGCACATACCCTATGCGGTGGTGCTGGCAGCGGGCTTTACCCTGGGGATTCTCGGATTCATCCCGCTTTCCCTGGGCACGGTGGTGTTTTATTTTCTCCGCTATGCGGCGGAAAATGCAGGCGGCATCAGCAAAACGACGGATATGACAGAGCTGGCCAATCAGTATGCGGATATTTTCAGCGGCTTCCTCGGCAACAGGGAGATGCTGCTGATGATCGCCGTGGTGTCGCTGGGCTTTCTGGCGGTCTTTATTCTGCGAAGCCTCCCCATCGACTATGCCTTTCTGCTGGCGCTTGTGCTGGGAACGGTGCTGATGGGCGGCGCGCTTGTGCTCGGCGGCAGCCGGCTGGGGCTCGGTTCTCCGGCGGCACAGCTGGGCTTTCTGGCGCTTTCACTGCTTCTGGGCGGCGTCTATCTTCTGCTTTTTCATAATGCAGATTACCGGGGAAGCGAGCGGCTGCAGTTTGAGGATGAGGAATACTATTATTATGTAAAGGCCGTGCCGAAGCGGCAGAGTGAGAAAAAAGGGGAGTAAGTCTTGGAAGAGATGCTGGGAAAAATGAAGAGCTGGGTGAGCCTTCTGCCGCCCTTTACCATCACAAATGTAGTGGAGATACTGATTCTTGCTGTGTTTGTGTATGAATGTCTGCTCTGGATCAAGAATACCAAGGCCTGGGAGCTGCTGAAGGGCATCCTGGTGATTGTGGCGTTTACGGCATTTGCGGCAATTTTTCACATGACCACCATCATGTGGCTCATTGAGCGGCTGTCTACGGCGGCAATTATCGCGGCAGTGGTGATCTTTCAGCCGGAGCTCAGAAAGGCACTGGAGCAGCTGGGCTCCAAATCCTTTATCAGCAACCTGCTGCCGGATTCCAATGCGGTGGATACCAGCTTTGTGACAGCGAATGAAATTGCCAATGCCACCTTTGAGATGGCCAAAAAGAAAACCGGTGCCCTCATTGTGATTCAGCAGAAGCAGTCCCTGCGTGAGATTGAAAATACGGGGATCCGCATCAACGGCATCGTATCGGCGGCTCTTCTCATCAATATTTTCGAAAAAAACACACCGTTGCATGACGGTGCGGTGGTCATCGTCGGCGACAAGGTGACCTCAGCCACCTGCTATCTGCCGCTCTCGGATACGGAGATTTCCAAGGACTTCGGCACCCGGCATCGGGCGGCACTGGGCATTTCGGAGAATACGGATTCCATTACGGTGGTGGTTTCTGAGGAAACCGGCCGGGTATCCATTGCAGACAAGGGACGGCTGATTCGCATTCCGGATCGGGACACCCTGCTCTCCTGTCTGCCCAACGAGCTGTCGGAGGAGTCGGCACGGGAAAACCGGAATCTGTTCCCTTTGAAGCTTTTCAGGCGCGGAAAGGAGAATGAGCAGACATGATCATGCGGTTTCTGAAAAATAACCCGGGACTGAAGCTTATCAGTGTAGCCATTTCGCTCATTATCTGGCTGGTGGTCATCAATGTCTCCAAGCCGGAGGTGGTACGGGAGCAGACGGTCAGCCTGGAGGTGGAAAATCAGTCGGCCTTTGACAGCGAATCCAAGAGCTGGGAGATCGACAAAAGCTCTGTTCGGGTGAGCTATACGGTGCGGACGGACCAGCAGTACAATATTTCGGCAAAGGACTTTCGGGCCTATGTGG
>CAVELT010000168.1:0-4005 GCA_963616545.1 Dysosmobacter segnis
GTCCAGCGAGAAGGGCACCATCAACGGCATCATCGGCAAGATCACCACAGAGTTCTCCAAGGTGGCTTACGGCGGCAGCACGTCCACGAAGACAAGCACAAGCGCAAGTACGTCTGCGGCGACATCGGGCAGTCAGACCACGGTGATTGACGGCAGTGGCCCTGTGGCAAGAAGCAATGCAGCCGACATTTCCGTCGGCGGCCCTACAGCCGTGAGTGACGGCTGGAACCAGAATGCGGACGGCAGCTGGTACTATTATGAGAACGGCAGCATGGTGAAGGGCTGGAAGCAGCTGAACGGCCGCTGGTATTATCTGAAGGAAGACGGCAGCATGGCTGTGGGCTGGCTGCAGGTGGGTGATGCCTGGTACTATTTCTACCCGGCAGGCGATATGGCCACCAACTGGTGCAATGTGGGCGAGACCTGGTACTGGCTCAGCGGAGACGGTGCGATGCGCACCGGCTGGAAGCAGATCAACGGTGCCTGGTATTATCTGGACACGAACGGCGCGATGCTGCGGGACTGCACGAGCAACATCAACGGTACGGACTATCGCTTTGATGCGAATGGCGTCTGGCTTTCACAGTAAGGATATGGAGGAATGAAAATGAATCGATTTTGCGGCAGCGCAGCAGCCTGCCTGTGTGCGGTGCTTCTGGCGGCGCAGCCGGTTCTGGCGGCCAATGTGACAGAGGCGGCAGCTGCACCGGGACAGAGCAGCGTGAGCACCACGGGAACGGCAAGCTACGGCGGGGACGGCATCCAGAACATGGGTGAGACCGCTGAGAATACAAAGGAGCAGGCCCTGCAGGCCGGGAGTACGGCAGTGCAGATTTCCAATGTTGCCCAGCCCAGCAGCACCGGCATCAGCGGCTATACGGTTATCGGCAGCTCGGAGCAGAGCAATACGGACACCACCATCGGCCTGGGCGGCGCCAGCATTACCCTCATAAAGGGAAAGGAGACCGGACAACAGCTCTGCCTCGTTGTGAAGAGCAGCGACGGACATATGCTGGTGGTGGACGGTGGTCTCAAGACCAATGCGCCCTATCTGACCCAGTATATCCGCGCCAACGGCGGCAGTGTGGATGCCTGGTTCCTGACGCACCCGCATGTGGATCACTGCGGTGCCCTGGCGGTTATACTGGAGCAGCGGAAGAACGGGAACAGCGAGTACAGCGGTCTGTCCCTGGGGGATATTTACTACGGCTTCGCCTCGGAGGACTATTACCGGGCGCACGAGCAGTCCTACCGCATTCCTTTTATCGAGGAAATTGACAGTGCGCTGGCAGGCTATGATGCATCGAAGCTCCATTACAATTCACCGGCCGGTACTACCGTGCAAGTGGGCAATGTCAGCGTGCAGATCATGAACCAGGTGTTCCTGTCGGAGGTGGATACGGGAAACAATTCCTCCATTGTATACATGATCACGGTGGGGGGAAAGAAGCTGCTGGTGCTGGGCGATACGCCCTATGAGCTGGCACAGGAGCTTATGAAGAATTACAGCGCAGATGCTCTGAAAGCGGATATTGTGCAGATCGCGCATCACGGGCAGCACGGCGGTTCTCTGGACTTCTATCGGATGATCAGTCCCCGCTATGCCCTTTGGCCCTCCTCCGAAGAGCTCTGGGACAAGGTGAGCGACAGCTATGATGAGAACCAGGAGACCTATACTGTGGCGCTGACAAAGCACTGGATGGATCTCATCGGCGTACAGAAAAATTATATCATGAAGGACGGCAACTGGACCTTGAAGTAAGGGGCTCCCTTCATAGACAAACCATGAAAAAGCGAGTATACTTTTGACAAAGTATGCCCGCCTTTTTTGACAGGCGGTGAAGGAGATCGATATGAAAAAAACAGCATTGGTGGTGATGGCAGCCGGCATCGGCTCGCGCTTCGGCGGCGGAATCAAGCAGCTGGCGAAGCTGGGACCGCACGGCGAGATCATTATGGATTATTCGGTGCATGATGCCCTGGAGGCCGGCTTTGACCGCATTATCTTCATTATCCGGAAGGATATCGAGAAGGACTTCCGGGAGATCATCGGCAACCGCATTGAGAAGGTAGCGGACTGCGACTATGCATTCCAGGAGATTTCCATGCTGCCGGCAGGATTTTCCGTGCCGGAGGGACGGAAGAAGCCCTGGGGCACGGCGCATGCCCTGCTGCAGGTGCGGGATCTGGTGGACTGCCCCTTCGCGGTGATCAACGCGGATGATTTCTACGGCAGAGAGGGCTTCCGGCTGCTGCACGAGTACATGGTCAATGAGATGGACGAGACGAATCCCTGCTTTGACATGTGCATGGCCGGCTATATCGTGGGCAATACCCTGTCCGACAACGGCACGGTGAGCCGCGGCGTCTGCCGGATGGGCGAGGGCGGCTGTCTCTCTGCCATTCATGAGACCTACGACATTGCGAAGCGGGAGAACGGGGAGATCTGGGGACAGGACATCCAGGGTCAGCCGGTACAGGTGGACGGAGATGCCATTGTTTCCATGAATATGTTCGGACTGCCGCGGCGCTTCCTGGATGTGCTGGAGGAGAATTTCCCGGCCTGGCTGCAGGCCCACGGACAGGAGCTGAAGTCCGAGTATCTTCTGCCGGCAGAGATCGATAAGCTGATGCAGAAGGGCGAGGCCCGGGTGAGGGTGCTGAAGGATCACGACCGCTGGTTCGGCGTGACCTATCAGGAGGACCGGGAGGCCGTGGAGAAGGCGCTGCGGGCACTGCATGAGTCCGGCGCTTATCCGGAGAAGTTATTCTAAAGTTTACAGCATACAGGACGGGACAGAAGACAGGGAATGGCAGTACAGAACAGAGAAACGAGAAAACAGGCGCTGAGAGAGCGGGTGCTGGATGCGGAGACGCTGGAGCAGCAGAGCAGACGGAAACGGCGGCCGCCGAAGGGCGGGCTGCCGCGCTGGATCCTTCCGCTGCTGTTCGCCCTTTTGCTCCTCATTGCCGCGGCCTTTTATTTTCTGAACCGGCAATACGGGAGCTACAGCCGCAGCTGGCTTGTGGATTATACGGAAAACGGCGCGGCGGATGCGAATTATGAAAGCTACGAGATCTATGCAGACGGCCTCATGAAGGTGACCCGGGACGGCGCCAGCTATATCAATGCCGCCGGCAAGACCGTATGGAATCAGTCCTACGAGATCGATACGCCGACCATTTCCGTCAACGGCGAGTATGCGGCCATTGCGGAGCAGGGAGGCACCCACATTTACATCATGGGCCCGAGCGGTGCCACCGGTGAGGCGGAAACGAGTCTCCCCATCACCAAGGTGGCGGTGTCGGCCAAGGGCGTGGTCTATGCCCTGCTGGAGGATACGGACGCCAGCTATATCGCCGTGTTTTCGAAGGAGGGCAGCGCACTGGATATCTCCATCAAGTCGGTGCTGGGCGGTGACGGCTATCCGGTAGACATTGCGGTCTCGCCGGACGGCACGGAGCTGATGGCCTCCTTTGCCTATCTGGAAAACGGCACCCTTCAGAACAAGGTGGTGTTCTACAACCTCTCGGAGGTGGGCCAGAGCGCCGGCAGCAATCGCGTGGTGGGCGGCTTCAAGGAGGATTTTCAGGGCTATCTTGCAGGACGGCTGCATTTTTCCGATGATACCCATGCCCAGGCCTTCTATGACGGCGGCGTAGCCTTTTTCTCCACCAAGGTGCTGACCAGTCCGGCACTGACTGCCAATGTGAAGATCAGCAATGCCATCCTGTCCATTGCCTATGATGAGGACTATGTGGCCCTTGTTACTGACAATGCGCAGGAAAGCAGCGCCAGCGCCTCGGATACGGCGAAGGCAGACCCGGATCCCTATCGTCTGCTGGTGTATCGTACAGACGGTCATCTGGTGTTCGACCGGAGCTTCTCCTTCAATTACAGCGGCTTTCAGATGGATCGGAAGCATGTTCTGCTGTACCATGACAGTCAGCTGCAGGTCTATGACATCAAGGGAAAGCTTCGTTACGACGGCGAGACGGATGTGC
>CAVELT010000169.1:0-4003 GCA_963616545.1 Dysosmobacter segnis
GCGCCGATCATAGCGGCCCAGAGCACCTTGTTCTGTGCCTTCAGCCGGAATACGCTGCCGCGCACGGAACGCATGTTGAAGCTGTGGAAGATCTCACACATGTTCATGGTCAGGAAGGCCATGGTCATGCCGTCCGGAGAAACGCCCTTCGGCATCTCAAAGTGTCCGATTTCCATGCAGTGACCGATGATGTAGGAGATCAGCGTCAGTGCCGTGATCAGTGCACCCTGGTACAGAATATCCCAGGCCATGCCGCCGGCAAAAACGGAATCCTTCGAATCTCTGGGCGGGCGGTCCATGATGTCGCTTTCGCCCTGCTCCATACCGAGCGCGAGAGCCGGGAAGCAGTCGGTGATCAGGTTAATGAACAGGAGATGCACCGGCTCCAGCAGCGTGAAGCCCAGGATGGTGGAGAAGAACACGCCCATTACCTCACTCATGTTGGAGGAGAGGAGGAACTGGATGGACTTCCGGATATTGTCGTAGATCCGGCGTCCCTCATCCACGGCATTCACGATGGTGGCGAAGTTGTCATCAGCGAGGATCATGTCGGCCACGTTCTTCGTGACATCGGTTCCTGTGATGCCCATGCCGATACCGATATCGGCGGACTTGATGGAGGGCGCATCGTTGACGCCGTCGCCGGTCATGGCCGTGATGGCGCCCCGCTTCTTCCAGGCCTGCACGATCCGTACCTTATGCTCCGGCTGTACCCGGGCGTAAACGGAATAGTTGGCGATGCACTTGTCCAGCTCCTCGTCGCTCAGCTGATCCAGCTCGGCGCCGGTGATGGCCTGGGAGGCATCCGTGACGATGCCCAGCTGCTTTGCGATGGCGACAGCAGTATCCTTGTGGTCGCCGGTGATCATGACCGGACGGATGCCGGCACGGCGGCACTCCTCAATGGCGGGCTTTACCTCCTCACGCACCGGATCGATCATGCCGGTGAGGCCGATATAGCAGAGATCCTGCTCCAGCGCCTCCGGGGAAATGTCTTCGGGCTTCACTGCGTGGACACGCTCGGCAGCACAGAGCACGCGAAGTGCCTGATCGGCCATGGCCTTGTTCTCAGCGGCGATGGCCTTCTGCTTTTCCTCTGTCATGGGCAGCATTTTGCCGTCCTCGAGGTAATGGCTGCAGCGGGAGAGCACCACATCCGGTGCACCCTTGGTGAACTGGATGAAGCTGCCGTCGCTCCGGGCATGGATGGTGGACATCATTTTCCGGGAAGAGTCAAAAGGTGCCTCGGCCACACGGGGCAGTGTCTTCTCCAGCTCATGCTTCGGGAGACCGGCATTGGCCGCAAAGGCCACCAGTGCCGCCTCCGTGGGCTCGCCCTCGGCCTTGCCCTGCTCATTCAGGTAAGCATCGGAGCAGAGAGCCATGGCTGTCGCCAGCTCCTGGGTGTTGCCGGTATTCTGTACCACCGTCATACGATTCTGGGTCAGGGTACCGGTCTTATCGGAGCAGATGACCTGCGTGCAGCCCAGGGTCTCTACCGCGGTCAGACGACGGATCACGGCGTTGGCCTTGGACATCTTGGTGACACCGATGGACAGCACCACGGTCACCACAGTGGCGAGACCCTCCGGGATGGCGGCCACGGCCAGGGAAACGGCGATCATGAAGGTATTCAGCACTGCAGTCAGGCTGAATTCACCGCCCATGAAGAGGTTGAAGACGAAGATGAATACACAGATGATCAGCACCAGGTAGGAGAGCTTCTTGCCCAGCTCGTTCAGCTTCTGCTGCAGCGGCGTTTCCTCCTGCTGAGTCTCGTTCAGGGCAGTTGCGATCTTGCCCATTTCCGTCTGCATGCCGGTTTCTGTAATGACGGCGGTGCCGCGGCCGTATACCACGGTGGAGCCCATGTAGACCATGTTCTTCCGGTCGCCGAGCGGGATGTCCTTCGCATCGCCCTTCAGGCGAAGAATGTCGATGAGCTTGTTCACGGGAACGCTTTCACCGGTGAGGGCAGCCTCCTCCAGCTTCAGAGAATTGGCGGAGAGAAGACGGCCGTCTGCCGGCACTGAATCACCGGCCTCCAGCACCACGATGTCACCGGGCACCAGGCTGGTGCTGGGCACGGAGCAGTTTACACCGTTCCGGATCACCTTGCAGCTGGGCTGCGTCATGCTCTGCAGTGCTTCAATGGCTTCCTCTGCCTTGCTTTCCTGGATCACGCCCAGGATGGCGTTCAGCAGCACCACCACGATAATGATGAATACCTCGGCCATGCTCTCACCGCTGATGTAATTGGTGACCGCGGAAATCGCTGCGGCAATCATCAGCATGATGAGCATCGGGTCCTTCAGACCCTCCAGGAAGCGCTGGAAATTCGAGATCTTTTCCGCCTCCTTCAAACGGTTTTCACCGTACTTCTGCAGCCGTTCTGCTGCTTCCGCATCGCTGAGGCCTTCCGTGCGGCTTTCGGCTTCCGCCAGTGCCTCCTCCGGCGATTCCAGATAATACCTTCTGTTTTCGTCCATGCTTTTCTCCTCCTGTGATTGATGTGCGGATCCAAACAAAAAAGAGACTCCGCACACTTGACCGGCGGCTATGCCGCCGCTGACAAAATGTGTTGAGTCTCATTCTGGTTAGATAGCCCCGGGCCGAAGCCGTACTGACGGAACTACCGCACATATCCTGTGGAATTACTCCCTCAAAACTTAAGTTTTAATTCCTGTCTAGGATAGCATAAAAATTTTGGAACTGCAAGGTGTCCATAACGTGTATACAGCATTCAACGGGAAGCCACCTGCATGCCGGCCTGCACGAAGCGGAACATCCGGATCGCGCCCTTGTAGTACAGGTCCTTCGCCTCGGCAAGTGCCTTCTCCAGCGGCATGGGACCGTCCACGGTGGTCATGATGGAGTTGATGCCGTGGGCATAGATCTTGTCGTAGTCCCGGCCCAGGGAACCGCAGAGGGCAGTCACGGGAACATTGTGCTTCTTGGCCCGGTCGCCGACGCCCTGCATGACCTTGCCGAAGCAGCTCTGCCAGTCGGTACGGCCCTCGCCGGTGATGCAGAGGTCCACGCCCTCCAGGCGCTGATCGAAATCAATGAGATCCAGCACGGTTTCGATGCCCGACTTCATTTCCGCATGGAAGAAGACCTTGAGGGCCGCGCCCAGTCCGCCGGCAGCACCGGTGCCCTGGGTCTCGTCCGGGTTGACACCGAATTCGCGGATGATCACGTCGCGGTAGTTCTGCATGCCCTTCTCCAGACGGTCGAGGATCTCCGGGGTGCCGCCCTTCTGGGCACCGAAGGTATAGGTGGCGCCGTCGGGACCGCAGAGAGGATTCGTGACATCGCACATCACGGTAATGTGGGCTTTTTCGAGCTTCGGGTTCATGCCGGAGACATCGATGTGTGCGACTTTTTCAAGATCCTCGCCCTTGCCGGTGAGCACATTGCCGTCTGCGTCATAGAAGCGGACGCCCAGGGCAGAGGCAAAGCCCATGCCGCCGTCATTGGTGGCAGAGCCGCCGATGGCAATGGCGATCTCGGTATAGCCCGCATCCAGAATGGCATTCAGCAGCTCGCCGGTGCCGTAGGTCGTGGTGTGCAGGGGATTTCGCTGATCCATAGGTACCATGGGGAGACCGGAGGCTGCCGCCATTTCCAGGATAGCCTCGCTGTCGGACAGTCTGCCGTACTGAGCCTCCACATTCTCCATCAGCGGGCCGTGCACGGGAACGGTCACAAAGGCGCCGCCTCTGGCCTTCACCACTGCTTCAGTGGTGCCCTCACCGCCGTCGGCCACCGGCACGCCGCTGCAGTCGCAGCTGCCGAAGACCTCATTGGCGGCTTTGGTAAGCAGTGCGATGGTCTGGTCACTGGAGAGGGTTCCCTTAAAGGAATCGGATGCAAATAAAAGCTTCATGGTAAATCTCCTTCCGAAAGGCGGCTGTGCCGCTGTACTGTTAAGAATCATTCTATGCAATCATAGCATGAAAAAGCAGAACAGAAGAATTCGATTTGCTTATATCGTGATTAG
>CAVELT010000170.1:0-1280 GCA_963616545.1 Dysosmobacter segnis
AAGGCGTCTCACTACGGCGCGGTGCCGGTGCCCGGCAAGGGACATCACTGGTTCATGCTGCCGGACGGCATTCGCTTTGAGCTGAAGGAGCAGAAGAAGGACTGAGCAGGGAGGACTGGAAATGTCGGTGAAGTCGGAGCTGATGAATCTGTTTTTGGCAAAAAAGGGAGAATATCTCTCCGGAGAGGAGCTGGCGGAGCAGCTGGGCTGCAGCCGGACAGCGGTCTGGAAGGCCGTAAGACAGCTGCGAGAAGAGGGCTGTGAGATTGCGGCGGTGCCGAACCGGGGCTATGCGCTGGCGAAGGAGACGGATCTGCTGTCGCAGAAGGAAATCGAGCGGCAGCTGCAGGACCCTGCGGTTTCTGTGCATGTATATCAGGAGATCGGCTCCACGAATGACGTTCTGAAGCAGATGGCGCTGACGGAGCATGCGAAGGCCGGCACGGTGGCGGTTTCGGACTATCAGACCGGCGGCAAGGGTCGGCTGGGCCGGAGCTTCTATTCTCCCAAGGGCACGGGACTGTATCTCAGTCTTCTGCTGCGGCCGGAAACGGCGGTGACGGACAATCTGATCCTCACAGCCCAGGCGGCGGTGGCGGTCTATCGGGCTGTGCAGCGGGTCTGCGGCATAGCGCTCAGCATCAAGTGGGTGAATGACCTCTACCTCGGCACGCGGAAGGTCTGCGGCATTCTGTCCGAGGGACAGGCAAATTTCGAGACCGGACGGCTGGATTTCGTCGTTGTGGGTCTTGGGGTTAATGTCTTCGAGCCAGAGGAGGGATTTCCGGCGGAGATCCGGGCGCGCGCGGGTTCTCTGCTCGGGAAGCGCTCCGAAGGACGGCGTGTCGATAGAAATCAGCTTGCGGCAGAGATCATCCGGGAGTTTTATCAGCTTGCCGGGCAGAAGACATTGGCACCGGAATACATCGAGCGAAACATGGTGCCGGGGCATGAGATCGTGGTGATCGACGGCGAGAAGCGGCGGTCGGCGAAGGCTGTGGGCATTGCAGAGGACGGACGGCTTCTGATCGAGGAGGCGGACGGCAGCAGGAATGCACTGGTGTACGGCGAGGTATCGGTGCGGCTTGCGGATAACGGACAGGAAGTAGAGCGATAATGGCAGATTACAGAAAGAGAAGCACGAAGCGGAGACGGCAGAATGAAGCAAACCTGGTGGGAGACCTGTTCCGGGTGCTTTTTGCCGTATCCATGCTGATCGTGGCGATTATGGCGGCATTTTTTGTGGTGCAGCATGTCAGCGGCTTTTCTCTGCCGGAGCT
>CAVELT010000170.1:1712-3996 GCA_963616545.1 Dysosmobacter segnis
CTGAGATGATCTACTATCTGATGGGAAAATCGGCCAGCGGCAAGGATACCCTGTACCGGCGGCTGCGGGAGCGGCGGCCGGACTGGCAGGAGGTAGTACTGTATACAACCCGGCCCATGCGGCAGGGGGAAATTGAGGGAAAGACCTATCGTTTTGTGACGGCGGCGCAGCTGGAGAAGCTGGCGGCTGCCGGGAAAATCATCGAGGCGCGGGTCTATCAGACGGTCTGCGGGCCCTGGACCTATGCCACGGTGGATGACGGACAGATCCGGGAGCCGGAAAGCCGGGATTATCTCATGATCGGCACGCTGGAAAGCTATGTGAAGGTGCGGCAGTACTATGGTGCGTCGCTGCTGTTCCCGCTGTACATCGAGGTGCCGGATGCACTGCGGCTTGCGCGGGCCCGGGAACGGGAGGCCAGGGAAAAAAATCCGCGCTTTGACGAGCTGGAGCGGCGCTTTCAGGCGGATGCCCGGGACTTTGCGCCGGAGAAGCTGGCGGCTGCGGGAATCCGCCGGCATTATCTGAATCTTGAGCTGGAAAAATGTATAGATGAAATCATTCAGGATACCGGAAAATAAAATCATGAATGCCTATCTTCTCGAGGGAGAGGATATGACGGTGCTGAAGGAGGCTGCGCTTCATTTTGCGAAGTCTCTTTTTGTGCGGGACCGGGAGGTCTGGAGGAACCGGGGCTATGAGAGCTACGGAGACTTCTGTGACAGTGTGGCCCTGCGGCTTTCGGAGGAAAGCCATCCGGATCTCGTGGTGCTGCGGCCGGATAAGCCGGAGGACAATCCGCATACCATCAGTGTGGACAATGTGCGGCAGAATCTGACGGATACGGTGCAGGTGCGGCCCTACGAGGCACCCTATCGGATCTATCTTCTGGAGCATGCGGAAATGCTGAATATCCAGGCACAGAATGCGATCCTGAAGACCCTGGAGGAGCCGCCGGAGTATGTGGTGATCCTTCTGCTGGCAGCGAACGGCGATGCCTTTCTGCCCACCATTCTGAGCCGTGTGATCGAGCTGAAGGCGGGGGAACGGGATGCGGGAGAACGTTTCCGGCTGCTGTGGTCGCTGCCCTGGGCGCAGAAGCTCCTGCAGTTTCTTGCAGAGCGGCGGCTCCGGAATACCCGGGAGCTGCTGGATCTCATCAAGCTGCTGAACGATGAGAAGGCGGGGATGGACGACATCCTTTCTTTTCTTGAAATTATTTTGCGGGATGTGCTATGCTATAAAAGTATGCGCCGAACAGAGCTTCTGTATACATGCGGCAGCACGGCAGAGGCGATGGTGGTGAAGCTGGGCAGCATGGAATATGCGGAAATCGGCAGGATGACGGATGAGCTGCTGCAGGCGCAGCAGGGTGTCCGGCTGAATGTCAACCGGGATCTGCAGCTGGAGGGGCTTCTGATGGCGCGCTGAGAAGGTCGACAGGAGTGTCGGGGAAGCCGCAGAGCGGTGCAGAACCCGGCAAGCCGGGCCGAAGACATTGGACCAGGATAAAGGTAAGGTAAAAACAGATATATGGTAGTTGTGATTGGTATCAGATTCAGAACGGCGGGGAAGATCTACTATTTCTCGCCGGGCGAGACGGAATTTCGCCGGGGAGACCATGCGATCGTGGAGACGGCCCGAGGCATTGAGTACGGCTTCGTGGTGATGGGAAACCGGGAAATGCCGGAGGAAAAAATTGTACAGCCTTTGAAATCGGTGATCCGGAAGGCGAATGCGGAGGATGACCTGCGGCATGCGGAAAATGCAGAGCGGGAGCGGGAGGCCTTTCGCATCTGTCAGGAGAAGATCCGGAAGCACAATCTGGAAATGAAGCTCATCGATGTGGAGTATACCTTCGACCGGGGCAAGGTGCTTTTTTATTTTACGGCAGACGGCCGGGTGGACTTCCGGAGTCTGGTGAAGGATCTGGCAGCGATTTTCCGCACGCGCATCGAGCTTCGGCAGGTGGGTGTCCGGGACGAGACGAAGCTGCTGGGCGGCTACGGCATCTGCGGACGGCCGCTTTGCTGTCACAGCTATTTGTCTGAGTTTGCGCCGGTTTCCATTAAGATGGCGAAGGAGCAGGGACTGTCGCTGAATCCCACAAACATCTCCGGTGTCTGCGGGCGGCTGATGTGCTGTCTCAAGAACGAGGAGGAGGTTTATGAGTTCCTGAATGCGAAGCTTCCTGCCATCGGTGATTATGTGACCACGCCGGACGGCCTGAAGGGTGAGGTGAGCACGGTTTCGGTGCTGAACCAGAAGGTGAAGGTGGTGGTGA
>CAVELT010000171.1:0-3962 GCA_963616545.1 Dysosmobacter segnis
GAAAAAACAGGAATGTAAGGGGGAAAGCTACTTTTATGTTTCGCTTACGTGAAATCCCGAACAATTTTTATATATTCCTGCGCGTGATAAGAGAGATAGCTTCCTTTTCGAAAGGCTGCCACAAAATCTACCGTCGTATTCGGGGCGCCCACAGAAAAAAACAGCGGCTCTTTCTTAAATGGAATATGTTTTAAGTGTGTTTCTGTCACCAGGCACGCGGCATATCCGCGGGAGGCCAGCTCTGCAGCAGCGGGTATGTTGCTGGTCAGAAGGCGGACCTGGGGATGAAAGTGCGAGGCCTTGAATAACTGGTCCACGGTCTGGCGGGTGCGCTGGCCGGGCGGCTGCAAAATAAATGGTTCCTGCTCCAGAAGATGGAGATCGAGCCATGGATATTTGCAGCCGTCTTTTTTTATGCCTGCAGATTTCAGCGGGTGATCTGCCGCAAGAACAAGCACAACCTCTTCGTGGCTGATGATCTCATAATCAATATAGGGGCTTTTCACGGGAAGGTTAAAAAAGGCCAGATCGGCTTCGCCGTTTAACAGCATTCCCTCCAGCAGGCTGGAATGTGCCTCCAGAATGTCAAGATGCATGTTGGGATACAGGCTGTGGAAGATCGGCAGCGTACACGGCAGCATATAGCTTCCGCGCATGGTGGGAAAGGCGATCTTCAGGCGGCCGGCATTCTGTTTGACAATGTCGCCCATTTCCTGATCCAGCTCTTTTTTCAGATTCAGAATTTCCGTGGCCTTGGCCACATAGCGTTCTCCCGCATAGGTTAAGACAAAGCGGTTTCCAAGCTTTCTGAACAGTTTCTGCCCCATCTCCTTTTCCAGGTTCTGCAGAAATTTGCTTAATGTTGGCTGGCTTACATAAAGCAAATCTGCTGCTTTCGTGATATTCTGCGTTTTCGCAATGGCCAGAACATAAGAAAGATCTCTGAAGTCCATATCGCTTTTCCTCCTCTGAAAACTCGCTGCGATCAGTCTATCGCAAACTATGCATTCTGGCAATAGTTTTAATGGAAAGAATGAATTTCTATTATCACCGACGGGATGCTATGATAAGACCATCAGAGATGAGATCGATTTCAGGATCGGCGGCCCGGCCAGCTGCCTTCTCACCATTGTGATGGAGGAAAGAGAAATGCAGAACAACAGAACAGAGGCGCTGCGGCTTCCGATAACCGTTATGCGGGGAGGTACCAGCAAGGGGATCTATATTCTGGAAAAGGATCTTCCTGAGGATAAGGCGGAATGGGAGCCGCTGCTGCTTCGTATGATGGGGAGCCCGGATAAAAAACAGATCGACGGTCTGGGAGGCGCACAGTCTGTGACCAGCAAGGTCGCCATTGTGAAAAGGTCGGAACGCAGCGATGCGGATGTGGATTATACCTTTGCACAGGTTTCGGTGGATAAGCCGCTGGTCAGCTACAAGGGAAACTGTGGAAATATCTCTTCCGGTGTGGGACCCTTCGCCATTGAGAAGGGACTGGTACCGGCGGAAGATGGCACCACAACGGTGCGCATTTTCAACACCAATACAGGAAAGGTGATCGCAGCGGATGTGGCCACGGAAAACGGAAGAGTAGTGTATCAGGGAGATTTCCCCATTGCCGGTGTCCCGGGAACCGGATCCCGCATCCGACTGAAGTTCATTGACCCGGCAGGAACGTTGGGACAGGGACTCCTTCCCACAGGAAACGCCGCAGACACGTTGGAAATTCCCGGATTCGGACCGGTGGAGGTCTCCATCGTGGACGCAGCCAACCCGCTGGTATTTGTGAAGGCCGCAGATCTGGGACTGACCGGACGGGAGCTTCCTGATGCGCTGAACGGAGATGAAAAAAAACTGACGCTTCTGGAAACGGTTAGAGGCATGGCTGCACAGCGCCTGGGCTTAACAGAGGATTATCGGAAGTCGGCATGGGAAACGCCGGGAATTCCGAAAATGACATTTGTGGCAGAGGCTGCGGACTATGTGACCTCGGACGGAAAAGAAGTGAGGAAAGAAGACATTGACCTCCTGTCCAGAATGATGTCCATGCAGAAGCCGCATCCCAGCTATGCCATGACCGGTGCGATGTGCACGGCAGCTGCAGCCGTGATTCCCGGCAGTGTGGTACAGCAGGTGCTCAACCCGAAGGCAGATACAGAATACATCCGGATCGGACACCCGGGAGGGGTTCTGGCCTGCGGCGTAGAATATGAGATGAAGGAAAATGAACCGGTGATCGAGGATACATTTGGTTTTCGCACAGCGAACCTCCTGTTAGAGGGAACGGCTGTGGTGCGCAGATAAGGGGGTATAAAAAATGGAGATGATACGAAACTTTTTACCGCAGATTTCGCTGCTTGTATTGGTGGCGGTGATCGCAGTCGGCTTTGTCAAAAAGATCAATATCGGCTTTTTCTCAATCGGAGCCGCTTTTCTGCTGGCACTTCTTGCTATTGCGGTGGATTTTGAGATCGCATCCGGCACCGGCACACGGCTTTTGAAGGTGAGTGATGTCAGCAAGGGATTTTCCAGCTCCATGTTTGTGACACTGGTGGGCGTGACATTCCTGTTCGGCATGGCATCGCAGAACGGTACGCTGGATTTATTTTCAAAGAAGATCGTGGCTCTGGTGGGAAAAAGAACCTATCTCATTCCGGTGCTGATGTTCTTCCTTTCTGCTTTTATTTCCGCCATCGGTCCGGGCCATATCGCAGCGGGCATCCTGATGACAACATTTGCGGTGTATCTGGCGCTGGAGCTGGACATCAACCCGATGGCAACTGCGCTGTATGCGAAGCTTGGCGCCAATGCAGGCTGCGCTTCGCCGCTGTCCCTTACCGGCATTCTGGCAAAGGAGCTGTCAGATCCGCTGGGCTACTCCGGATTTTCACTGCATCTGTTTCTGAGCACACTGCTGTCCGGATTTATCTACACCCTGATCGTTTATGTTCTGTACAAGGGCTACAAGGTAAAGGCAGACAATCCGCTGAAGCTTTCTGAAATTCCGAAGTTCAACCGTAAGCAGCAGCTGACAATGGCGGCAATTATCATTATGGTGATCTGCTGCATCGGCTTCAAGCTGGATACCGGACTGTTCGCCTTTGTGATGGCAGCAGTGCTGATTTTGCTGGGCTGTGCTGATGAGAAGAAGGCCATCAAGGGCATTCCCTGGGGAACACTTCTGATGATCTGCGGCGTGGGCGTTCTCGTAAATATGATCAGCCTTCTGGGCGGCATCGATCTGATTTCCGATACGCTGTCCTCCTTCATGACAGCAGGTACTGCAACACCGATCATTGCGGCAACCTCCGGTGTTCTTTCCTGGGTAAGCTCAACCACAGCTGTGGTAATGCCGACGCTTTATCCGATTGCGGCAGAGATCTGCCAGAAGTTTGCAGGCGTGAATTATGTGGAGCTGATTGCAGCGATTACCGCAACCTCTTTTGCGGCAGCCATCAGTCCGCTCTCCACAGGCGGCGCCATCATTATGTCTTCCTACTCCGGCGCGAGAGAGCTTAGTACCGGGGAGACGAACAAGATGTTCTACACCCTGTTCCTGCTGTCCGTGGGAAATGTATGCGTCAATGTTCTGATGGCAGCTCTGGGTGTGTTCAGCCTCGGTGGCTTATTCTAAGGAAATGCTGATTTGATCAGCATTTCCCTAAGGCCTAAGGCGATCAGCCAAATAAAAGAAAAAGTGTTTGTTGCGATTTATTCCGGGAGGTAGATTATGGTAAAGTTGCATGAAGGCGGCGTATATCTGGTAAACGGGGAGACACTGATCCCCGAGGCGGAGGCCGCAAGAGCAGAGCAGCTGACCGGTGCGCCGGTCACAAAGGCCGAGGCCAAGAAGGGCACCATTGCCTACGGCATCATGAAAGCCCACAATCAGAGCGAGGACATGTCCCAGCTCCGCATCAAGTTCGATGCCATGGTATCCCATGACATCACCTTTGTCGGCA
>CAVELT010000172.1:0-3954 GCA_963616545.1 Dysosmobacter segnis
CCGCAGCCGCAAGCTCAGACTTGCCGTTCTTCTTCGGTATTTCAATATATGCTGTAGTAAACTGCCGTTTTCCGTCTGCCTTCAGTGTACCGAAGATATCCCGGATAATCTGCTCCTGCCAAGGCATGAGATAGAACGGCTTGCCTGCCCATCTGCCCTTGGTGTGGCATAGGCACTCGATGAAAGCAACCACATAATCTGCCTGGTCTTTATCGTAATGGGAGCCTTTCACCATGAACTCGGTCGGTGTATATTTCTTCAATTTCTTCAATTTCTCACCTCCAGGCATAAAAATAAGCCGCTGCCAATCGGTGCGACCTTCTGATATCGGTATAACGAGGAACACACCCTTGCGGGTGGTCCTTCGGAAAGTTTCGTTTTAATTGTATTCTTTCATCAGGATAGCCAGTGCTATTTCTGTTTCCTTGTCAACTGGCCGGGTATCCAATCCTCTGTCATAGTTGTATACGATTTTGCTGTTCCGCTTCAACATCAGCTTTGAAATCCTGCCGCCGTCAATGCCGTAATCCTCGCTCGGCTCTTCGTAGTGCTTCACCCAGTAATGGAAAATGCTGTTTCCAACCTTGATACTTCCTTCTGTCCACATGATTCTGCCCTCCTTAGTTCAGCTTGAAAAGGTAGCCGTGCGCCTTTTCGTATTCGTCACTCATGAAGGCTTTGTAAGGGCTGTTGATCTCGATGAGTCCTGTAGGGGTGCATCCGGTCTTCTGGAAAAGCCATGCAGTTTCAACCGCGCTGCTCCAAGTGGAGGAGTATGTGAATGCCTCAATGCCGTAATCCCTCATGCAGGCAATCAAATCCTCGACCGTTTCATCACTGATCGGCTCGTTAAAATCGATGTGCTTGTTGCCGCAGTCCATCGAGGTTTCGTAGGCTCTCCAAATCATGCTCTCTGCTTTTGTCAGCCCTACAAGGTTCTTCTGGGCGGTCATGTAAAGGATGCTTGCCGCCTCTTTCTCTTCCTTGGTTACCGCTGCATCGTAAGCTCTCTTTGCTTCTTGGATTCCTTTGTAGGTTTCTTCAAAAATGTTCTTTTTCATGGTGTGTACCTCCGTGTTTATTTTCCCTTTCGGTGTACACATATTCGCTCTGTACGGCATTTATAGCAATACGATTACTACACAAGGTTTTCTACCAGTTCTTGTGTATGTCTGGTGTCATTGTGCTATATCTTGCGTACCACATCTTCGCCGTAGATCACGTTAAGGTGAGAGCCGTTATCCCACGCTACAAGGAGGGCTGCGGTATCATCCACACCTTCCACCGTGCCCTTGGTTCCGATGGGCGGTGCCTGGAAATCATCCATCTGCACCAGCTCCACCCTTGTTCCCACCGGGTACTGCCTGCGTACCCGTTCTACTGTCTCTCTATTCGGAAATCTCATCGTCTGCCGCCTCCTTTGTAGCTTTGAATGCACTGCTGCCTGTCAGATTCTTCAGCAGAATCTTCCGGTCTTTCTTGTAATCCGCACCGATGAATCCCAACCGCAGGAGAAAACACCGGAATGCGTATTTCTCATTGTCCACCGTCTTTTCCTTTGCTGTGATGCGTTTCTGCTCTTTGCTCATCCGGCAGAGGGCTGCGAGGAAGTTGGTGTAGGCGGTGATCTCTTCAAAATCCTCCGGCATGGTGTCCCACCAGGGGAAGTTCACCTTCTCCTCCGTGATTTCGATGGGGAGTTTCTCCAAGCCGAGTGCCTTCCTGATAAGACTGCCCTTTGCTTCGATCAGCTTGGTAAGGTTGCCGACCCTCACCGCATCCAGCGGAAAGCCAATCGTAAGCCCCAGGTTTTCGCCTTGCGGCGTGCTATCGGCTTCTTCGGATGTTTCCTCGGCCTCGCTGTCGGCGGCTTCTGTGGGCATCTCTGCCGCAGTAAAGCCGCGGGATGCAAGGAACTCCATCAGCTTGCCGAGCTGTTCCTCTGACAGCGGCTCCTCAAATTCCAATGCTCCGTCCTTCGTGACCGTAAAGCAGGCAATCTTGTAAGCACAGGTCGGCATGTACTGGTACTCTGCCGGCATGTCCGTGATCTCTGAAATCGCCCCTGCCAGTTCCTTTCGCTTTGCTCCTGTTACGTTAAATTCAATCCTCATGATCTGTACCTCCTTGTTTTTCGGTACTACATTAATCACTCTAAAAGCGATATATAGCAAGGAATCCGGCTGTAGAATAATGTTCTGATTATTCTGTGGATTCTTGTGCGTAGTACACAATGCCGGAAAGTACAAAGCAGACATTCGGAAGTGCCACACCATTTCCCCACATTTTATAGGCTGCGGCATCAGAATATGGATCCTTCAGCCATTTGATGATCTGGTTTCTCGATCTCGGTTTCACATTCTTTCCCTGGACTTTTGCATGGGTGGTGAAAACATCCGTCCACCATGCAATCTCCTCCTCGGTCGGTTCATCCGTGCCGAGGTCATCGCACCACCAGTCAGGGAATCCCTGCAGCCTTGCACATTCCACAGGGGTAAGCCTCCTCACGATGTATTCCGGAGCTGAACCACTGATAACCGGAGGATCTTTATAATCCGTTGCCACCAGTGTGTTTGCCAGTTCCTTCTCGGCCTCCGTGTGGTAGGAATTCTTGCTCGTGCAGTAGATTGGTTCTCCTTCGTAAGCTACGGCATGCTGTTCTGTGGCATTCAGCGTATACATAACCTCGGACTCCTTATAACCATCTCCCTTGTGGGAAGGTCTGCTGCCGTTTCCCTCGATCACTGCGATGCCGCCTTGGTTGCAGGAAGGATTACCGCCATTAGCATCCAGGCATCTTGCCGTATCAGCTTTATAAAATCCGCTGTGAGGATTATCCGACTGCATGGAATGGCTCTCCTTGGAGCAGATGCCGTAAGCTACCACAGCCACACCGCCCTGATTGGAATCCGGGGTATTGCCGCCCGTATCAATCGTTCTGGATGTCTCTGTTTCATAGCAGTTCTGCCTTGCATTCCTCGTCCCCTCGGAGGTAAAACGCACATCAAAGCATTTCTGGTCTTCCAGTACAAACGGCTGATTGTTTCCGCCGGTTCCATAGGTGGATGCCACGGTCGGTGCCATGTCCAAAGGTCCTACATATCTGGTATCCTGCGAGTGATTTTCAAACACCAAAGGTGGATGGTTGGATGCAGCACGGAGTGTTGCCGTGATATCTTCTGTCACATCCATGCGCTCCCCGCCCTGGTCGTTTAAGCACAGGCTTGACGCTCCAGTGCTTTCTTCAGCACTTCCGGCAGCTCCTTGCCACGGCTTGAAGCCCTGCGGAGAATACCCTGACACGCCCTCTGACTCAAATAATATTTTTCCGGCACACCTGTCTGCAAAATCTGTGACAAGGTAGATACGTTTTCTTCTTTGGGGGACTCCCCAATACTGAGCATCAAAGACTCTCCACGCAATGGAGAAATCCTCTCCCATGATGCATCCGGCATTCTCCCACTTTCCGTCAGGTTCAGGAACAGCAATGGCTTCATCCTTGATGCCGCAGAGGGCTTCGAGGACTGCTTTGAAGTCTTCGCCTTTGTTGGATGAGAATGCCCCGGGGACATTTTCCCAGACCACAAATCTTGGATATTTGCCATCGGTCTTACACCTCATTTCTTTTACGATTCTTACTGCTTCATAGAACAGGCTTGAACGGGAGCCGTTCAGTCCCGTCCTCTTGCCCGCCATAGACATATCCTGGCACGGTGAGCCGAAGGTGATGATGTCTACAGGCGGAAGATCCGCACCATTCAGTGCAGATACATCACCCAGATGCTGCATTTCCGGCAGACGCCTGGTTGTGACACGAATAGGAAAAGGCTCAACTTCCGATGCCCACAGCGGGGTAATGCCGGAAAACAAGCCTCCTAAAGGAAAACCTGCTGAGCCATCAAAGAGGCTGCCGAGGGTGAGATTATTCTGTTGTTCCATCGGCAGTCACCTCCA
>CAVELT010000173.1:0-3895 GCA_963616545.1 Dysosmobacter segnis
TACGATCCGCGGCCGTCTTCTCCGCAGCCGGTAAATATCCGCAAAGATATAGTTCTTCATGCCTTTTCTCCTCCCACCAGATCAAAATAGAAATCCTCCAGGCTCCGGGTCTCCTGGACCGTATCCAGAATCTCAACGCCGGCATTCTGCAGGGCCAGCTTTGCCTTCTCCAGATCATCCACATGAATGCGCACGGCCTTCTGCTGCGACAGCAGATCCGCCTGGGTGATGACCCTGGCCACGCTGCCGTTGTTGACGATGCCGAAGCGATCCGCCGTATGCTGCAGCTCGCCGAGAATGTGGGACGAGATAATGACGGTCATGCCGAATTCGCGGTTGAGCCGCTGTACCAGGGCCCGCACATCTGCAATGCCCTGGGGGTCCAGTCCGTTGGTCGGCTCATCCAGAATCAGCAGGTCCGGATTTCCCAGCATGGCATTCGCAATGCCGAGCCGCTGCTTCATGCCCATGGAGAAGCCCCGCACCGGCCGCTTGTTGCCCGCAAGCTCCACGATCTCCAGCACCCGATCGATCTCTTTTTTATCCTTGATGCCCTTCATCCGGCGGAAATACTCCAGATTCTGCCGGGCATTCATATAGTCAAAAAAGTTTGAGCCGATCAGAAAGCCGATCCGCCGGCGGCCGGCCGAGAGATCCTTGCTGCCGAACAGCTCCACGCTGCCGGCCTGATAATCGGAGAGTCCCAGAATCACCTTAAACAGGGTGGTCTTGCCGGCTCCGTTCCGGCCGATGAGACCGAAGAGATCTCCCTTATTGACCTCCAGCGACACATCCGTCAGGACCTTGTGCTTGCCGTAGGCCTTCTCGATTCCCTTCAGAGAAATTACCGCTTCACTCATTCTTCTCCTCCTTACCAAACCGCAATCCGGCTGTCATCCGCCAGATACATGCCGTCTCCCGGTACGACGCCAAAGGCCTCCCGGAACTCCGGGAACTGCTGCACCGTCACATTGACCCGCAGGAAGGCCAGCGGATGATTGTCCTTCTGCAGCAGGCTATACTCATCATAATAATGCCGCTGTACGAACCAGAGCGCGGCATAGTTCCGGAAGAATTCTGCCGTATCGAAGTCCGACAGCTTCTTTCCTGCATAGAGCGCTGCCTTCAGACCGCCCATATCCGCTACAGCCTCACCGGACAATGTTGTACCATCGCAAAGCTCCTCAGAGCCCGGCAGCGGTGCCAGAACGTTATAGTACTTGACAAGATTCCGGGAACGAAGATCAAAGTTCTCCTGATCCGCCTTGGTCCACCAGTTCTCCTGCAGGCCGATCCGATTGTAGGAATAGCCTGCCGTATCGAAGCCGTGACTGATCTCATGCCCGATGATGGCGCCCATCCTGGCCAGATTGTATTCTGCCGACTCGCTTGTGGAGAAGATCGCATCCGTGCACAGGAAGCCCGCGCAGATATTGATGGAATTGTCCGGCATCAGGTAATATGCATTGGCATCCGTCGTCGAGATCTCCTGCAGATCCCAGAGCTGCCCATCCAGCGGCTGGTTCACATAGTCCTTCAGCCCGGCCTGTCGGAAGGCAAAGATGCGTCCCATCATTTCCACGAGGGAGCTGCAGTCCGAAAGATCCAGTGCAGTGAAGTCCGTCAGCTTGTCCGGATACAGGATATGCATACCCATATGATCCAGCTTGTCGAGCGCCTTCTCACGGGTCTCCTCGCTCATCCAGTCCGCCTGCTGCACAACCTCCCGGAAACCGTCGGCCACCTGCTCCGTCAGCTTGACGAGCCCGGCCTTGGTCTCTGCATCGCAGTAATGCCCGATATACATTTCCTCATAGGCATCCCGGAGATAGGTCTGCACATATGCCGTCAGCACTGTCGTATTGATGCCGGCCTTCTTCAATACCTCCTCCAGATCTGTGTCCAACGCTTCCTCGTCATCTCCGTCCTCGCTTCCGCTGTTCTCGGCGTCTTCCGCAGCCGGATCGGCATCCGCAGTATTTTCTGCATCCTCTGCATCCGTATCTGTATCCATGCGAAGGCTCTGCTGATTCTCCTTGCTTTGCGCCTGCTGCGCCAGCATAAAGATCTTCTCATCGAGGAACTCCGTATTGGACCGCACCAGCTGCACCAGCAGATAGCTCTTGATGTCCTCCAGATTCGACTCTGTATACAGTGTACCGACATTCTTCACCTGATCCGGCTCTTCCACAAGGTAATCCTCGGATCCGGCAAGTCCCGCCGCAGAGAGCAGCGTTTCGATCGGATAATTGCCCGCCATGGCCTTCAGCTCTGCGAGATCACAGCGCGTATACTGCTTGGCCACATTGATCTCCTCCCGATCGGATTCTCCGTCCGTCTTCGACACCGTCGGCATATGCTTTGCCAGTCGGATCTCAAAGCGATAGCAGCGGTGCAGGATCTGCTGCACCTCCTGCGACGTATAGCCGAGCTTCTCCAGCGCATAATGCAGGACCTCCTCGGTCACCGTCTTATCGTCCAGAGAAACCGCACTGTACTGATCCGCCTCATCATCCAGCGAAAGCAGAGTCCGCGCCGTCACCAGCACAGAATATTTCTCCTCATCATCGACATTCTTCGGCCGCGAGATGGTAAACGGCAGCAGTGAGAGATCGGAAACATTGGTATTGCCGACATCCCCGAAGTAGGCCGTCAGCGCATCCATCGAATCGATCTTCTCGATGCTTTCGACATACGGCCGCAGCGGCTCGACGCCCTGCTCGTTGCGGAGGGAAATGTCGGCGGCTTCGTCATACAGGGCCTTGACCAGAGACTGGACATGCCGCAGCGCATCCGCAGACATCACCTGTTCATCCAGTCCCGACACATCATCAGCAGACGCCGTCATCAGCTTTGCAATGCGTTCGTACAGTTCCCCCCTGACATCATACATCGTGCCGACAGAATCCCCGTCTGCAATCGCTGCGATATCTGTTCCCAAAATGGCGTCACGATTGACAGCCGTAAAAAAATCGTCCTGCTCCCGCACCTCTGTATCGGCATCAATCGCGCCGATGATATCCGAATTGATCCATTTCGAATCCGATGAAATGGTCGTTCCCGGCGTGATGCTCGGCTCTGCATTCCGCACGGCGTCCTCCATACTCTCGAGCATGGAACCGCAGCCGCTCAGCAGCAGCGCCGCAGAAAGCAGCAGCGCCGTGAGCCCCTTCCGCTTCATAGGCTTCCCTCCTTATTAAATCTCCGCAAAAAAGCTTATGCTTTTAAGTTTTATTTGCATATTATGTTTTTTATTTTAAATGAGCAGCGGCAATTTTGCAATATAAAGCCCGGATCATGACTGACAAAGCGCCGCAAGATCCGCCGGCAGCGGTGCAAATGTCGTGATCTCCTCCCCCGTCACCGGCTGAGGAAAGCGCAGCAGCAGGGCATGCAATGCCTGGCGCTGAATGTACCGCGTATCCGGGTTGTACAGGAAGTCTCCCGGCAGGGGATGGCCGAGATACTGAAGATGCACCCGGATCTGATGCGTCCGTCCTGTCTCCAGCTTGAGAAGGAGGATCGAGCAATCCCGCACTTCGTCATAGTACAGCATCCGAAGATGGGTCGCCGCCCGCTCTCCCGCCGGATCCACACAGCGCTCCACCACAGAGCCTGGCTTTCGTCCCAGGGACGCGGAGATCCGCAGGCGAAGCAGAGCGATATCACTGCCGCCCGCTATGTCTCCTTCGCCGGCTGCATTGGCCTCTGCTGTCTCCGCCGCTGCTGTCCGCTGTCGATTTTCTGCCTCTCCCTTCACAAAGGATGCCTCCGGGTACAATGACGCCAGCTTCTCAAGGCACAGCCGGTCCAGACCCCGAAAGACCCGGGCGGATTCCTCCGCCGTCTCCTCGGAAACCCAGTCCAGCTCCCGGTCCCATTGCCGCAGGTCACC
>CAVELT010000174.1:0-3848 GCA_963616545.1 Dysosmobacter segnis
CGCGCTGCGAAGCCTCTGCAGTGTAATGGATACATCCGGTCATGCGCTGACCGGTTTCGGAAAGCGATGAAGCTCCACCCCAAATTCGGAGCTCCCTTCGTTTCTCGACTTAACCAATATTACCATCAGTTCACATTTTTTTCAATTCTGCATTGTGCATAAACACATAGATAAAATCAATGGGCGTCATAGGATGTACAAATAGCCTTATTTTGTTCGAATATAGAACAATTTTATTATGCAAAACGCTGTTGCATTCTTGTAAATGCAACAGCGCTTTTTCAGATGAATATTTTTTTCATAATGAGTGCAGCATCCCCTGCCTCCATCTGTCCCGGCGCCGAGGCCTGGGCGATCGAAGCAAAGGTGTAATCCGATCCGGACAGCTCCCCGGCTACCCGGCTCAGCTGTCCGAGCTTACCCATGGACATGGAAATGTATTCATGCATCTCGGCGTCCTCGGTGCGGAACTGCCGGGTTGCCAGCATCAGGTTCAGCACATCCTCCGCCGTTTCCGGCATAAATGCCGCCTTCAGCACATCTCCTCCCTGGGAGCGCAGCGTTCGGAAGATATCCAGAATGCCGGCAAGAGACGGTGTCCCCGAAAAGTCATGATAAGACAGCACGGACTTTACGCCGTGCTCCCGACAGAGGGTCGTGAGCTGCTTCGTGATCATCTCGTCCTCCGGACTGGGCTTTCCTGCTTCATACCCCTCCCGGGCGCCCTCGATATCCAGCATGCTGACAGCGCCGCTCCGAATTGCTTTCTCATTGATGGAGAGATATTTCGCCGGGTCATAATGAAAACATCCGCCCTGGATGTCCGTACGAATCGTAAACAGAATCGTGCGCTCCCGGAAGCAGTCCCGAAGCCGCCGGAGCAGCTCCTCCAGCGCTTCCTCCTGCACCGCAGAGGCCAGGTCATAGCGGAATTCGATCACCGAGATCTCCGGATAGCTTTCCGCATGGCGGATCTGCTCCGCCTGAAACTTGATCTCCGCCTCATAATGTCCCGTAATGGGCACACAAATCCTTGTCATAGCTGCGTTCCTCTTTTCGTTGTGACTTTCTTCTTATGATAGCGGCGATAGCACAAAAGAACCGGTTTTTCCAGCCACCGCTTCAGTACAATGTGGAAATACTTCTCCGGTCCCACCGGCTTCACCAGCACCGATCTGATGCCGGCATTTCCCGCTCCCCAGATATCCGTGAAAAGCTGATCCCCGAAAAAGATCAGCTCCTCCCGCTTCACCTGCAGCAGCTCTGCTGCCCGCCAATAGCCCTCCGGCTTCGGCTTATGCGCATCATAAATGTAGGCATCCGCACCGGCAGCGTCCGCAAAGGCCTTGACCCGGGGCTCATGATTGTTGGACAGCAGGCAGATACGAAGCCCCGCCTCATGAATCCGTCGAAAAAGCCGTATCGAATCCTCCGTCGCCGGCACGTCATGCTCCACCAGGGTATTGTCGATGTCGAAGGCCACCCCGCGGAAGCCCTGCGCCGCCAGACACCGAAAGTCTACGGCGCTTACCGCATCCGCGGTCTCATCCGGATAGAATTTTTCAAACACAGTCATCTCCCTTCGCTTCCTTATGCGCCATCAGCTTCCGGATCTCCTCCGCAAAGCTGTCCACATCCTTAAATTCCCGATATACGGAAGCAAAGCGCACATAGGCCACCTGATCCAGCTTCTCCAGCTTTTCCATCACAAGCTCCCCGATATGCTGAGAAGGTATTTCTCTTGCGCCGCTGGAAAAGAGGCTGTTTTCGATTTCATCTACAATTTCCTTAATCTGCAGCGTCGACACCGGCCGCTTATGGCAAGAGCGCACAATTCCCGCCTCAATCTTGCTGCGGTCATAGGGCACCCGGCTGCAGTCCTTCTTGATCACCATCAAAGGGATGGTCTCTACCTTCTCATAGGTAGTAAAGCGTTTGCCGCAGTGCTCGCACTGCCGCCGCCGCCGAATGGCCGTATTCTCATCCGCCGGGCGGGATTCGATCACCCGGGTATCATCCGCATCACAATAGGGGCACTTCATCACTCTTCTCCCTTCTCCTGTCCGGCTGTATTCGTCCGATTTCCGCCCTCCAGTACCATCTCCCGGTAAACCTCCTCAAAGCTCCGGTGGGGAGGTGTCTGCTTTTCCTCCGGCTTTGCTTCTTCCGGTGCGCCGCAGGCATTCACCTCCGCCGCTGATGCCTCATGCGCCGTTGTCTCCGAGGCTAATGTCGGCGGCTCTGCAGACGCCGATTCTGCCGCAGGTGCCGGTTCCGTCGCAGCTGCCGATTCCATCGAAGCTGTATCCTGCTCTGACATCGGCATTTCGGCAGCATATGTGGCCTCCGCTTCCTTGTTCATCTCCGGCGCACCCGGAGCCTCTGCCGCCGCTCCGGCATCGGAACCGCCGACATTATCCTCGGGAACCTCCCGGTAATCCGTCTCCCGGGGTGAGGTCAGATAGTCCTCGCTGTAGGCACTCAGGAAGAAAATCGCCTGGGCCACAGAAAGGTAGGGAATGGTAAAGAGATAGCCGATGCCGAAGCTCACCATGGAAAGCAGCACCCAGGGAATGAAGGAAAGATACAGTCCCAGGAGGCGCAGCTTCCGGCAGCGCATAAGATGGCAGGACAGCCGCATGGACCCGATCGCACTGCGGTTCCGATCGTCTGCCGCCGCCAGCGTGGACATGGACATGTAAAACGCATAGACAACGGCCAGCGCATTGCAGACAAGCGTTGCAATATGCGCATTAGAGCTGCTGCCTCCGTAGATCGCCGCAACAATTTCGGCCGGCATGCTCAACAGTACGGAGCCCAGGTTCAGGAGAATGTATACACAGGCAAAATGCCGCAGCTGCCGAAAATCCATAAATCCCGCAAGGATGTCCCGGGCACGCACTCTTTCGCCTCGGGCAATCCGCAGGTTGAGACGAAGCGCCCCGAGCGAAAATCCGGCCGCCGCAAAAATCAGAAGAAAAAGCAGCGCCGCCATAATCACGCCGGCAAGGGGCAGAACGTATCGGATATTCGCTGCGCCCACAGTCCGCTGCAGCGTCAGTGCCGCGCCGAAAAACGCCAGAACATAACCGCCTGCCATGAGAACCACCAGGGCCATCAGGCAGAGGGTGGAAAGCAGCGACGCGCCGACGGCGGCGCCCCAGTTTCCCTTCAGCTGCCGCCAGGCAAATTGCCGTATTTCTCGATTGCTCATCATATCTCTGTTTCTCTCCTATGATTTAAGAGGCGCGTCCCGTACTGTATCCGTGACTATCGTGGGCGCGCTGTGTTATTGTGATTTGAACTTTCAGTTTAGCATACTTCCCTGCGTCTGTCTGCCTTTTTTGAGGCCATCGAGGTGTTTCGCGGATACAGCAAAAAAGCGACCCGCACAAGCGGATCGCCTTTTTTCTTATCGTAGCGAGGGGGGGACTTGAACCCTCGACACCGCGGGTATGAACCGCGTGCTCTAGCCAGCTGAGCTACCTCGCCATATGGTCTCGGCTCAGGCCGCGCCTGCTGCGCAGTCCAAACCGAAAACGTGGGGCCTACAGGGCTCGAACCTGTGACCCTCTGCTTGTAAGGCAGATGCTCTCCCAGCTGAGCTAAGACCCCGTTCGCTGTCGCCTTTCTTTCGGCGACTCCGTTATAATACTAGATCGCCTCCATTCTGTCAACAGCTTTTTTGAAAATTTTTATTTCCTCAGAATCAGTTCCTCAGAATCTCGGTATTTTAAACCGGAATTGAGATTTTATCTATTCCAAAGGATTTATTTTGGCACAGTCCATTATAATTTTCTGACACATATCATATCCTAATACAGAGCTGTTCAAAGACAATGTATAAT
>CAVELT010000175.1:0-3835 GCA_963616545.1 Dysosmobacter segnis
GCCTCCGCTGCGCCGGCATCACCCTGCCGAAAACATTTCCACGTCTTTTCTGTGGCATCTTGTAATTGTTTAGCACCACCAGAAAAAGCTATAAAATACTGAGCTGAGCTTGCTCGGCGAAGCATTTATAAGCTTTTTCTGGTGGCGGTCAAGGCGCGGAGCGCCTCTGAACCGCTACATCGCGCATCGCAAAGCGATGCAGCGATGCGGTGCTAAACAGTTACGGTATCTTCATTGTACGGAATGACAAACAAGAATAAAAATGGAATATCGGAATCATGGTATTCCGGAATGGAATACTGCTTTGGAATGGCCGGCGGGTGATCGTTAATTTTTTAACCATTCACAGCATGAAAAAGCGCCGCATTGCTGCGGCGCCTTTTCACACACACTTATAAGAGAAACAGTTCCGAATGACTGGGTTCCTTGTGAATGGAAGATTAGCGGATCTTCTGAATGGTCTCCAGGAGATAATCGGTAAACTCTGCGGCAGAGGCATCCTCCACCTGGGTGGTCACCACGAGCTTACGCTCGGTAACGGTGCAGATATCCAGAGCCTTCTCCAGGATCTCCTTGCGGTCTGCATAGCCGATATGGGCCATCATCTGTCCCATGGCACGGATCAGAGAGCAGGGATCTGCATACTCACCTCTGCCGTGGCTCATCAGATACGGCGCTGTGCCGTGGATCGCCTCAAAGAGAGCATACTGGTTGCCGATATTGGAGGAGCAGGCTGTGCCCAGACCGCCCTGGTGCTCAGCAGCCACATCCGTTACGATATCGCCGTAAAGATTCGGCAGTACCACAACCTCGATGCCTCTGTTGAACTCCGGATCCAGCATCTTGGCTGCCATCGCATCCACCAGACGCTCCTGAATTTCGATATCCGGATACTCCTCGCCGACCTTGCGGACAGCCTTGATGAAGTTGCCGTCCACCAGCTTCACGATATTTCCCTTGGTGACGATGGTCACGTTGTGCTTGCCGTTCTTTCTGGCAAACTCGAAGGCAGCTCTCGCGATGCGCTCACCGCCCTGAGCAGTCAGCACCTTGAAGTCAACAGCCAGGTCGTCATTTACCTGAATACCCTTGTTGCCCCAGATATACTCGCCCTCGATGTTCTCACGGAAGAATGTCCAGTCAATGCCCTTCTCTGCGATCTTGATGGGACGAACGGCTGCAAAAAGCTGCAGACCGCGGCGCAGCAGGCTGTTGGCGGATACCAGGTTCGGGTACGGATCGCCGGCTCTCGGGGTCACAAAGGGTCCCTTCACCAGCACGTCACACTTCTTGCACTCCTCAAATACCTCATCCGGAAGAGACTGCATTTTCTCCACACGATTCTCGATGGTCATGCCCTCGATGGTGCGAAGCTCTACACGTCCGCTCGCAATCTCCTCCTTCAGCAGCTCATTCACAACACGAACAGCCTGCTTCATGATGATGGGGCCGATGCCGTCGCCCGGCAGGATGCCCACTACGATGTGATCGAGCTTGGAGAAGTCCTTTACCACGTTGTCCTTCTTCATAGCTTCGATTCTGGCATACTCACCGCGAATCAGCTCACCGAACTTTTCTTCTGCAATCTTGATCTCTTCTTCCATTCCCATAATGCTCTCCTTTTCTCTGACTCAGCTCAGCCTACGCCTCCTGTGCCGCCCTTAACGGCATATTTCCGAAGCGTTCCGATCTTCTTCAAGGGTATCTCCCTCTGATGGCTTCATTATAGGAATATCTCTGCTATAAGTAAAATATATAATTCAGCATGCCACTCATATCGAAATTTCTATGAAAATGTTGATAACAGCAGCGTTTCCCTATCACGTCAGCAGCATGAGAAGCGGCGCCGTGAACAGGGACATGAGCGTGGTGCTGATGATGCAGCGGGAGGCAAAGCTCTCGTCTGCCCCGTACTGCGTGGCCAGCAGCGCTGCCGTGCTGCCCGCCGGCATTCCCGTGAGGATCAGGGAAACGCCGCTCAGCAGCGGATCGAAATGCAGCAGCTTCATGACGCCGAGGGCCACCAGCGGAAGCAGGATGAGCCGCACGGCAGCCAGATAGAAAATTGCCGGCTCCAGCAGGGTCCTCCAGCTGACACCGACCATCATGCTGCCGATGATCATCATGGACAAGGGCGAGGTAATGCCGCCGATCTTTCCGACGGCCGTATCCAGAAAGGCCGGGAAGGGGAGATTCAGGATGCGCCGGGCCAGGCCCAGATAGACGGTGATGATGCAGGGATTCAGCAGGATGTTCTTCATTTTTGTCTTAAAGTCAGACTTCGTGAAAATAGAGAGCCCTGCGGTCCACATCATGATCCGGTTCGGAATGATGAAGATGGAGGCATAGAGCAGTCCCTCATCACCGAAGACGCCCTGCACCAGCGGCATTCCCAGAAAGCCGGAGTTGTTCACCAGTGTGGTATACTCCAGGATCTTCCGCTTCTCCTCCGGAAACATATTGTAGATGAACTTTCCCAGTACAAAGGACAGGAGGGCAATGCAGGCGGCCACCACAAAGGCCATGGCAGTCTTCTTCAGGATCTCCGGCGTCAGCACCTTATTAAAGGAATTAAAGATCATGCAGGGCAGGCTGATCTTCAGCACGAGGCTCGTGAGCTTCTGCTTCACGCTGTCCGTGATGATCCCCTTCTTCTTCGCATAGACCCCGGCAAAGATATAGACAAAAAGCACCAGCTGAGAATTCAGCATGCTGATAAAACTGGACATTTGCGTTTCATTCCTTCCTGTGATTTATCCCCTGGAAAGCGTCCGCAGCATTTCCTGCACATAAGAAAGCTCCGGCATAGGATCCAGCGACAGCCAGCCTTCGTCCGCGGCCTCACTCATGGAAACCGGTCTCGACAGAAAACGGTTGCGAATGAAGACATCCGCCGAAGCACCGCGAATGCTGACGGCCAGCTTGCCCGGTGTATAGCCGCGCAGCTTTTTCAGCAGCCGATAGAAATCATCGTTCGGCCCGACAGCATTATCCCCTGCTGTATAGACGTACATGCCCTCCTCCAGGAAGGGCGTCTGCTCCGGCGGCAGGAGCTGCAGGGCGGGATGCTGCTCCAGAAATGCCTTCCGCATGGGCATAGGGATCACGTCCTGATCCCAGATACGAAGGTCCATGCCGCTGTCCTTCGGCAGTGTGAAATGCATCCAGCAGCCGCAGTTCACGAAGGTGCGCTTCTTTCCCTTTGCCGTCAGCTGATAAGACTCTGCAAAGGTGGCATCGCTGAGGGAGACCGGCGCATTTCCCAGTTTTCCCCGGAGGCCCCAGTAAAAGCAGGCCTTCTCTGCACCGCTGTCCACCGGCAGCAGCTCTGCCTTCTCCACCATCGCGATGTCAATGTCGGCACCGCCCTTCTCCTCCGCCGGCGTCGCATTCAGTTTCTTCTCCAGCGTGCAGGCCAGGTTGCTGACCGTGCACTGCTTCGTATAATTTTTCTGCAGCTTTCTGAGATAAAGCAGCTGATACAGCACCGCAAACAGCAGCACCGCCAGACCGGTATAACGGTTCCAGAAGATACCGGCTGCCGCCAGAATCAGGATACCGATCATCGCAAAAGCGCTCATTTTATAGCGCTTGTACATTCCCTGCAGCTTCTCCGCCGCCTTCTTTGCTTCCATACTCGCCTCCCGAAAATCAATGGATTGTGTTGATAATTATACAATGCAGGCAAAAAGGATGTACAGCTGTGCCGTACATCCTTTTTCTTTTAGTGGTATCAGTTTTTCTTTCTCTGCCGATCAGGCTGCCGCTGCCTTCTTATGTTTTCTGTCATCATAGATGGCATAGGCAATGGAAATGGCGATCAGCACCCAGATGA
>CAVELT010000176.1:0-3832 GCA_963616545.1 Dysosmobacter segnis
CGGAGGCATCGCCGTTGGTCTTCAGCGTCTCAATGCGGCGGATGTCCAGACGCACCGAAGCATAGAACTTCAGCGCCCGGCCGCCGGTGGTGGTCTCGGGGTTGCCGAACATAACGCCCACCTTCTCACGGAGCTGGTTGATGAAGATCAGGATACAGTTGGACTTGGAAATAATGGAGGTCAGCTTCCGCAGGGCCTGGGACATCAGTCTCGCCTGAAGACCCACATGGGAGTCTCCCATATCACCGTCAATCTCCGCCTTCGGCACCAGCGCCGCCACCGAGTCAATGACCAGAATGTCGATGGCCCCGGAGCGCACCATGGTTTCCGCAATCTCCAACGCCTGCTCGCCGGAATCCGGCTGGGAAATGTAGAGATTGTCGATATCTACCCCGATATTCTCTGCATACTTCGGGTCCAGGGCATGCTCCGCATCAATAAAGCCTGCAATGCCGCCGCGCTTCTGTACCTCTGCCACCGCGTGGAGCGCCAGCGTGGTCTTGCCGGAGGACTCGGGTCCGTAGATCTCGATAATGCGTCCCTTAGGAAAGCCGCCGGCTCCCAGCGCGATATCCAGAGAAAGCGAGCCGGTGGTCACGGTCTCAATGTTCATGTTCAGTCTGGACTCACCCAGCTTCATGACGGAGCCCTTGCCGAAATCCTTCTCGATCTTTGTCAACGCCACATCCAGTGCCTTCATTTTCTCTTCATGGTCCTGGTTCGGGTTGACGGGTGCCTTTGATGCTGCTTTTGCTGCCATTTTGCCTCTCCTGTTCTATTGTTTTCTGAGCTGACGGGATTGTGCTCGATTAAACATACGTTTTTGTTACGTTCATTTTATCACAAACATATGTTATGTCAAGCATGGGATTGTCGCCGTGAACCGGCGAATGAGAATAAATAAAAAAAGAAATGTTATGCCTGTATCTTATCATAACACTTCTTTTTTTCCTATACTCTTTATTGTGATACGATGACCGTCGCTTATCCAACGCAAGCAATTCCATCTGTTCAGTATCCACTTAAAGACATCGAACCCGTATCCGTTCTCTCAGCCGCCCAGCGTCATGATGCCCTTTTCCACCGCCATCCGATACTCAAATACCGCCTGGCTGTAGTCCATCCTTGCCGTTTCCACGGCATTGGCCTTGCTGAGGTAATCCAGCTGCAGGCCGTCATACTCCGCCCGGCCCACGAGCCCCACCGCATCCATCCGGTCTGCCCGTTCCTTCTTCGCCTTCGCGAGCTCTGCCGAGGTCTGCGCCGCCGTATATTCCGCCTGCTTCTGCTTCACAGCTTCAAGAAGAGAGCTCATGGCGATGCGGATCTGCTGCTCTGTTGCCGCGATACTGATCTCCCGGTTGTCCCAGGTGGTGAAGTCCTTGTCCTGAATCCGGGAGGCCGTGCCGTACTGGCTGTTCTGCTGCATGGCCGCCTGAATGTCGCTTTCGAGATTCCGCCCCGCCGCAAAGTCCATGGGATATTCCGGCAGCGCCCCGAAGCTGATGCTTTTATAGCTTGTCGTCGACCAGCCCAGACCCGTGCCGATGGTCCGCTTCACCGTATCCAGTGCATTGTCCAGCTGTTCGAGACTCAGCTTCGCCCCGTTCAGGCTGAGAAGCGCCGACTGCACATCCGCTGCCGTCGCGGCCCCGCTCGCCTGCTGCTTCTGCACCTTCTCATAGGAAGCCTGATACATCTCGATCTGCTGCTGCACCAGCTTCTGCTTCAGCTCCAGTCCCTTATAGGTAAAGATCGCCGACTGATAGCCGTAGGTCATCTGCTTCTTCGCCGGATAATAGCCGGAGGCGATGGAGGACACGATCTGCTGCTTCGTCTTTGCGAGGTTTGTGCCGCTTCCCGCCGTATTCTCCTGCCAGTACGCCGAAATCTGATTCAGCGCCAGCTTCTTCTGCTTCCGAAGCGCCGTGATCTGCCGGTTCAGCTGCTGCCGGCTCTCGCTGTCTGTACACGCATCCCGCAGGGCCGTCAGCTCCTCGATCCCGTCGTCAAAGCCGTCCTTCGCCTCCTGATAATTGTCCTTCAGGGCAGCGTAGACATCATCAAAGGAGGAGGTCATGTTCTCCGTCATGTCCTTCTGCAGTGTCGCGATCATACTGTAGTTTTCCACCAGGTCGCCCACCTCGTCGAATTCGATGACATTGTCCTGAAGGTTCCGGCCCTCTTCGGCATAGACCGGCATCGCCGCGCCGAAGACATTGGCCGAAAATACAAGTGCCGAAAGGGCCGAAAGCGCCGCGTGCCGAAGTGTTTTTTTGTTTAATGTCTTCATCTCTGCGTGCTCACCTCACTCTCAGCTCTGGTCCGCCGTGGCCAGTCCGTTGACGGCCGCCACGTAATCGTAATAAGCCGCAGCCAGACTGTATTCCGCGATCTTTGTCGACAATGCCGCCGTATCTGCCGCATACTGTGCATTCTCGAGATCCCGGGCACTGGCGGCGCCCACATTGTAATTTCGCTGCACCTTCTGCAGGGTATTCTCCGCATTGGACTGGGAAAGCTGCGCCTGCGAAAGGGCATTCTGCGCCTGCCGCACCGCCTGGGAACGGGAGATCATGTCGGAGCGCACCGCCTGCTTCTCATTCTCGATGGTGGTGCTGAGACTGCTCCGGTTGGTGTCGGCCTCAGAAACCGCCAGCTTCCGCTCATTGATGGCGATGGCATAATTGTTCTGTATTGCAGTCTTTGTGTCTGCCTCCAGCTCCATGGCGGCAAGCTGCGCCTCGGTGGGCAGGGGAACCGCGCAGAGCTCCGGACTGTCATTATACTTCCAGCCCAGATTCACGCGGATGAGCTGCAGCGTCTTGTTTCGGGCCGCCTCATCCGCCTGCACCGTCAGCTTGGCCTGCTCGGCACTCTCCTTCGCCGCCAGGGTATCCAGACTCGTGGCGCTGCCCACCGCCTGCTTCCGCTCCGCCGCCTCATACTGAGACTGCAGATGCTTCTCCGTCAGCGCATCCATCTCCTGCTGCAGACCGGCAGAATAATAGCTGATGATGGACTTCCGGATGGTTTCCGTGCTGGTGAGCTCGGTCTTGCTGATGCTCAGCTTCGCCGCCTCCCGGTCCGTGGACTGGGCAGAGCTGTCCACAGTGGTCTGGGCGCTGCTCACCTGCTGCTGCATGGCCGCGAGGGCCTCCTGCAGGGCATTGCCGTCGGCCTTCGCCACCGCATCCGTATAGTTGTCATCGATGGCAGACAGTGCCGCCTCGTAATCAATGTTGTAGGCCCCGTTACGGTCCTGCTGCCGGAAGGTGATCCAGGCATTGGAGACCGTGGGATTGTACTCATGCACCAGGGCCTGAAGCTCGTCCCATTCGATCCTGTTGTCGCGAAGCTTCGCCCACTCCTCGGCGCTCCGCTCCCTGTCGAAGGAGGCCTGGTGCGGCGTGACAGAGACATTGGCACCGATGGCCGCCAGCGCCTCCGTACTGCCGCTCAGCAGCAGAAGCACTGCTGCCGCCGACAGCACAGGAAGACGCCGCAGTGATCTGTGCTTCAAATCAAATTTAATCATAGCTCTCTCCCTCTGAATAATACCACTCCTCACGGAATTCTCTTTCCTCGCCGAGACGGCGCTGGTATTCTGCTGCCCCGTCCTTGCCTGCCATATAGCCGGCAGCCGGAATGTCCTTTCGGATGTTCTGCTTCTTCCGGCTCATCAGTTCATAGTAAACCGGCAGCATCAGAAGCGCAAGGATCGTGGAGGCCGTCAGTCCGCCGACGTCTACAAGTGCGAGACCGCTCATCATTTCTCCGTTGTCGCCGAAGCCGATGGCCATGGGCACCATGGAAACCACGGTGGTGAGGG
>CAVELT010000177.1:0-3819 GCA_963616545.1 Dysosmobacter segnis
GTCTGGTGCCCTCCTTCATGGAGTCCAAGATGCAGGACGGCTTCCAGCTGCTTCCGGTGCTGATCGGCCTTTTCGCTATTGCGCAGATTTTTGAAGAGGCAGAAGAGGGCATGCGCTTCAAGATCGAAAAGATCCAGGGAGAGACCGGCGGCGCCAAGTTCTCCATCAAGGATTTCAAGGGACAGGGCGTTAATGTCTTCCGTTCTGCTCTGATCGGTACCTTCATGGGTGTGCTGCCCGGCGTAGGCGGATCCGCTGCCTCCATCCTGGCTTATGCACAGGCAAAGAACTTCTCCAAGCATCCGGAGACATTTAAGACCGGCTGCGCAGAGGGTCTGGTGGCTTCGGAGACCTCCAACAACGGTCTCACCGGCGGCGCCCTGATTCCGCTGCTTTCCCTGGGTATCCCGGGCGACTCCACCACAGCAGTGCTCATCAGTGCCTTCATGCTGCAGGGCATTCAGGTAGGACCGCTCTTCATCACACAGAATCCGGAGACCTGGCAGCAGATCCTCCTGGCAATGCTGCTTTGCAACATTATCATGTTCATCTGCATGTTCTATCCCATCAAGTGGATCAGCAAGATCATCTATATCCCGCGTCAGCGTATGTATCCGGTGATCATTATGATCTGTATCGTGGGCGCTTATGCAGCGAAGAACGGACGTATCTTTGATGTGTGGACCCTGCTGGCCTTCGGCGTTGTGGGCTATCTCATGGACAAGCTGCATTTCCCGACGGCCTGCTTCCTGATCGGCTTCATCCTCGGAAAGGATCTGGAGAACTACTTCATCCAGGCCATCAGTGCCTCCAAGGGCAGCCTGCTGGTATTCTTCCAGCGGCCCATCGGCCTCTTCATCTGGGTGCTGATCGCCATTTCCATTGCCTATGCCATCTATGATGACAGAAAGCATAAGAAGGCAAACGCTGCAGCGTAAATGAATAAGCGAATCACAACGGAATGTGTTGAGAGAGTATCGGATATGCAAGCGTATCCGATACTCTTTTTTTCGTTCAGAAAAGTCTGCTGTAAACAAAAAGTTTCTATCAACAAAAGCTTTCTATAAACATTGAAAAATATTAAACAATTTACAAACGGATATTTTGTTTAACGAAAAAATTAATAGACCTATCAGATAAACCTGTTTTACTTATTGTGCAATGTAAACTAATATGCGAAGCAGATTCGAAAAAACATATGCACATCAACCAAAAGTTGATGCAAAACAAAAGGGGGAAACGCAATGAAGAAAATGATTGCAATGGCAATGGCGGCTTCGATGGCAGCAGGAACGCTGATGGGCTGCGGCAGCGTACAGGTGGGGGCAGGTAATTCTGCAAAGACGGACAGCAGCGCGGCAGCCGGCGAAAATGCTTCCGGTACCAGCAGCCTGAAGGGACAGAACGTCAGAGTGGTGATCGGCTCCACATCCACCTCCGGTGATTCCTACATGATTGCGGACATCGTTACACGCTACCTTTCCAAGGAGATGGGCTTCAACGGAAAGGTAGATGCCATCGGAAATGCAGCAGCACTGGATACGATCGCCACATCCAAGGGTGACGGCAAGACCGTGATGATGTTCCATGACATGACCTATCTCAGTGTGCTTTTCGGTTCGGTGGATGAGAAGTATTCTCTTGAAAGCATGACCGTGGGTCCCCGCATCGGACAGAACCCGGGCGGCTGCTTCGGTGCGGCGGCAGATGCCGGCTATGCCTCCCTTCCGGAGATCACAGAGTACCTGAAGGCCAATCCGGATGCTACGCTTTCTTTTAACGTGGAGGCCGGTGCTACCTCTCAGCTTTGCTTCTCCGCTTACTACCTGGATGTAAAGAACAAAGAGGGCGATGAGGTGGCAAGCCGCATCAAGGCCATCGTAGGCGGTACCACAGCCGAGAAGCTGCAGCGTCTCTGGGATCGGAATGCAGACGTAATCTACGGCGATACCTCCGCATTTGAGCAGTATACGGCAGACGGCGTGGACGATCAGCTGAAGATGAGCATGTTTGACTCCTGCGGTGAGGTAAACGGTCTGGACATCAAGTCCATGGCAGATGACGGCATCGAGTTCGACGGCGAGCCCTTCGATTTCGCAAAGGATTTCGCGATGTACTTCCCGGCAGATATGGATGCTTCTGTTCTGGCAGAGTATGAGGCTGCTATGAAGAAGGTGACCGAGGATCCGGAGTTCCAGGCAGATATGGCGAAGCTGTATTACAACACCCTGAGTGCCGATGAGGTTTCTGTGGAGGCCTCCAAGCAGTTTATCTATGACAAGCGGGATATGTGCGCAAAGCTGATCGAGCAGGCACCGTCTCTGGATACGCTGACACAGTAAAAAGAGGGAGGTTTCATCATGATCAATGTCGTTTATTCTACGGAACATTGGATTATGCCGAAAATCATCATTGCCCTGATCCTCATTTTCGGCGCGGCGATCCTATGGACAGAGGGAAGAGCCAGAGTCGGAAGGGGCGAGAGCTTTCTGGCAAAGCCGGGCGCCTTTTTCCTGCCGAATGCCGATTACTTCAAGCTGTTCGGCACATTGATTCTGTTTGCGGGATACATCTTCACGCTGGATAAGCTGGGATTTACCGCCACCAGCATTATCTTCGTATTTCTGTTCAATCTGCTTTACGGCGGCACCTCGAAAAAGTCCGTTCTCATCAGCCTGCTGATCGCGGTGCTGGCTTCCCTGGTGATCAGTATCGCCTTCGGCGTGGTCTTCCAGATTACACTGCCCAGCGGTGCACTGACACTGATCTTCCCGGATATGGGCTTTACGATTTATTAAAGGAGGCAGCATATGGTATTGCATTTGATCCTTTCTGTAGTCGGTGTGGTGGCCGGCATTATCTTCGGTGCCATCCCCGGCATGACTGCCACCATGGCGGTGGCCGTTTTCCTGCCGATGACCTACGCCTATGATCTGGTTTCGGCACTGTATCTGCTGCTGGGCCTCTATGTGGGCGGTATCTCCGGCGGACTGGTTCCGGCAATCCTCATCAACATTCCCGGAACGCCTTCCTCCATCACCACGACCTTCGAGGGCTATCCCATGGCGAAGCGCGGCGAGGGAGAGCGCGCCCTGAAGATCGGCATTATGTCCAGCTTCCTGGGCGGCATCATTTCCCTGGTTTGTCTGGCGCTGTTCACACCGCTTCTTTCCTCTGCAGCCCTGAAGTTCAGTGCGGTAGAGAAGTTCCTCATCATCCTTTTTGCCCTTACGGTTATCGCTGCCCTGACCAACGGTCAGATGCTCCGCGGCGTATTCATCGGCCTTGTGGGCGTGCTGGTGAGTCTTGCCGGTATGTTCTCTGTGAACAACATGTATCGTCTGGTGCCCTCCTTCATGGAGTCCAAGATGCAGGACGGCTTCCAGCTGCTTCCCGTGCTGATCGGTCTTTTCGCCATTGCACAGATTTTTGAAGAAGCGGAAGAGGGCATGCGCTTCAAGATCGAAAAGATTCAGGGCGAGGCCGGCGGTGCCCGCTTCTCTGTGAAGGACTTCAAGGGACAGGGTGTCAATGTCTTCCGTTCCGCTCTGATCGGTACCTTCATGGGTGTGCTGCCCGGCGTCGGCGGCTCTGCCGCTTCCATTCTTTCCTATGCACAGGCAAAGAACTTCTCCAAGCATCCGGACCAGTTTGGCAAGGGCTGTGTCGAGGGACTGGTGGCGTCTGAGACCTCCAACAACGGTCTCACCGGCGGTGCGCTGATCCCGCTGCTGTCCCTG
The DNA here is from genome assembly GCA_963616545.1 of Dysosmobacter segnis. Classification (GTDB taxonomy): domain Bacteria; phylum Bacillota; class Clostridia; order Lachnospirales; family Lachnospiraceae; genus Oribacterium. Next base: position 3,741 of record CAVELT010000177.1, read on the forward strand.
GGTATCCCGGGCGACTCCACCACTGCAGTGCTCATCAGTGCCTTCATGCTGCAGGGCATTCAGGTAGGACCGCTCTTCA
>CAVELT010000178.1:0-3795 GCA_963616545.1 Dysosmobacter segnis
TCTGCACCTTCACGTTCCTGTCGGAGCTTTGCTCCCGCAGAGCTTTTTCTTCCGGTATTCTTTTCCGTCATGTCTTAGCCCCCTGCAAGTCGGATAAGCGAGTGGTCATGATACGGTACAGCTCCAGATCGGTCGGGAAGTGATCAACGAAGGGCAGGATGACATTTCCGTAAAATAAAAGGCCCTCGCCTTCACCGGACTGGGTGACGTACGAGAGCTGATGCGGAGAGATATTGAGCTGGTTGGCCAGGATCTGCCGGTCGCCCGAAGCCTGGTTCAGCATGATGATAAAATCCGAATTCTCAAATATATTTTCCACCTCTCTGGAGGCCAGCAAATCTTTGATATTTTGCGTTATACCTGTCGGAATGCCGCCCCATTTACGGAAACGCTTCCAGATCTCCACAGAATAAGCTGCGGTCTGCTCCTCCTTCAGGAGCAGGTGGAACTCGTCCATATAATAACGGGTCGACTTACCTGCGTTGCGGTTTGTCGTGACACGGCCCCAGACCTGATCCTGCACCACCAGCATGCCGATTTTCTTGAGCTGCTTGCCGAGCTCCTTGATGTCGTAGCAGACAAAACGGTTCTGCACATCCACGTTGGTGCGGTGATTGAAGAGATTCAGGGAGCCGGACACATAGATCTCAAGAGCGGTTGCCACGTGCTTGGCTTCCTTTTCCTCCTGGATGAGAAGGGCCTCATAGAGATCCTGCAGGATAGGCATGTTTTCAGGCCTTGGATCCTCGAAATACTTCTGATAGATCTGATGCACGCAGCGGTCGATGACCGTCTTCTCCACCGGCTGCAGGCCTTCCTTGCCGCCGACAATGAGCTCGCACAACGACAGGACAAAGTCGGCCTTCAGGGCGATGGGGTTATCCTCCTCCGAGTAGTTGGCATTGATATCCATCGGGTTAATATACTGCGTGCTGGTGGGACTGATCCGGATCACCTGGCCTTCGAGCTTCTGAACAAGGGCCGTATACTCGGCCTCGGGATCGCAGACAATGATGTCATCATCCGTGACCAGGAAGGCATTGGTGATCTCCCTCTTCGCAGAGAAGGATTTACCGGCGCCCGGGGTGCCGAGGATCAGACCGTTCGGGTTCTTCAGCCGCTTTCTGTCCACCATGATCAGGTTGTTGGAAAGGGCATTCAGACCGTAATAGATCGTCCCTCTGCCGGACTGGAACAGCTCCTGCGTGGTGAAGGGAACGAAGATTGCCGTGGAGCTGGTGGTAAGGCTCCGCTGGATCGGCACCAGATTCTGCGCCAGCGGCAGCGAGGACATGAGTCCCTGCTCCTGCTGATAATCCAGGCGGCGCAGGTTGCAGTTATATTTCTGTGCAATGCTGACGGCCTGAAAGACGTTGGTCTCCAGCTCCTGTTCGGTCTTTCCGGTGTTCATCACGAGGAAGGTCAGCAGGAACATGCGCTCGTTCTGACTCTGCAGCTCCTTCAAAAGTGCCTTTGCGTCCTTGCCGTAGGTGGCAAGATCCGAAGGTATGATGTCCATATCATATCCGGATCGCACGGCCTTTTTCTGCTCCTCGATCTTGGAGCGGTCCAGCTCCGTGATCTTGTGCTTGATCTGCTTGATGGCCGCCGTCTGGTCCACCGACTGAATGTGCATGGTGACAATCTGGCTGGATTCCATCTCCAGGAACTCCTTCAGCATCTGGTCGCTGAGGTCGGAGGCCGTGATCTGCAGATAGGACATGGAGCCGTACAGCCCGCCCATCTGGAAGATCCGGCTCGTCGGGAAGGCAAAGCAGGTCGGTGCGATGAAATCCTTCACCGACATGCCGCTCTCCACCAGCCATTTCCAGTCAAAATAAAACCTGTCGTTGTCACCGTCGCCCATGTGGAACATGGCGTGCATCAGGTGCAGGCGCTCCTTGCCGGTCAGGCTCTTCGCGCGGACACCCAGCCTGCGGAAGTTGTTGAGAAGGTCGATCTCCACGTGCTGCAGCCTTGGCTTGGCCTGCTTCATGGAATCAGCCTCGATGCCGAAGGTGAGATATTTGGTCTTGGTCAGGCCGTTGTTGCCCTGCGCCAGCTGGCGCCGCAGCATGGAGCTGAACTCCTGGCGGATCTGGTTGAACCGGTCCCTTTTGAAGGGAATGCGGATCATCTTCTCAAAATCCGCTGCATCCGTTGCCATATTCATAAACGACAGCTCAAAGCGGATCGAGCTGTCAAAGAAGTTCAGGAAGCTGCACCACTCCTCGAAGATCGCGGTCTGATCCTCCTGCTGGGCCAGCTGATAATTGATGTCCTGAAACTGAATGGTTTTGGTGTAATAGTTGTCTGTCACGCGGCAGATGCCGTCCGGGAACATTCGCTGAAAGGGAATGCTGTCCTGCGCCGTCAGCGGGATCTCGGGATCCTTTTTGTAGCGATCCTGAAGCTCCTGCAGCTGCCTTTGCTGCTCACGGGTCAGTCCCTGCGGCATCTGCAGCTCAGGTGCCTTCGGCTTCTTTCGCCCCGGAAGGATTGACAGTAATTTTTCCAGTATTGCCAACAATGCGTGCTACCTCCTTTTCTGCCTGCGCCTGACGCATCAGGGCGGCGTAATAGTTGTCCGTTCTGTAGGGACGGATCCTGGGCCTTTTGAATCTGGATTCGTAGAAGTTCCTCGCCACCACCTCCAGCGGCTGTCCGTCCTTTTCGTACATGGCAAGGAAGAACATGGGCATCATGACGAGGATCATGCCCATCGCGGCAAGACTGATGTTGCCGGTGCGCTTCAGCACGAAAAACAGCGGGACACCGACCAGCGCCCCCGCGCCAAAGCAGATCAGCTGCCTCTTGGTCAGGTTCATAAAGACCTTGGTTTTCACCTTGGACAGGTCTCTTGGTACTGAAATATATGCGGCCATTGTTATCACCTCGATTCTGAATAATTCCTGACGGGCTCAATGCGCGGCGAACACGCTCTTGGCCAGCGAGCCGGTCTTGAACAGCGTAAAGCACAGCAGCACCGTGTATCCCAGCACGCCCCAGATGCTCATGACAATGTCATCGGAGAAGGCAATGCTCTGGATCAGCACCGCGTAAATGCCGACGCAGATCATGATGAGAAAGCCCTGGAAGCCCAGGGCAAACAGGGACCTGAGATAATTCTGTCCGGTATGGCTCTGCTCGCGGTTGCCGAAGGTTGCAAAGGGGATCGGCGCCAGACTCGTAACCATGTAGATCTCGATCATGCGGCCGTATACGATAACGAAAATAACGGCTGACAGCGCCATCATGGTGGCCTGCACGATAAAGGTCTGCAGATATATGCCCAACAGCGGCCCCAGCTCCATTTCCTCCAGCGTGGCCTGCATCGAGGCCAGTGCCGCATCATCAATGGCTGTGCTGCTCTGAATAATGCCGCCGCTCTGCGAAATGACGTGCTGCGCCACATCAAAGACAGCCATCGTGATGTTAAAGCAGTTGGTAATCAGCATTACGGCTGCAAAGGTCTTAAAGATCCATTTGAAAAATATCCAGGTCTCAAAGTTTGCAAGGTTATTGTGTTCGATAATCATCTGAATCAGCTCGTAGCAGGCAATGAAGGTCAGGATCAGGCCTGCTATCGGGACAATCACCGATTCGGAGATGTTCCGGATCAGGGAAAAGACCTCCGGCGAAAAGCTCGCCGGGGTCGTTCCCACATCGCCCGCAATCTCGCCAACCTGTTGGTTGACGGAGTCAAACATCCCCGACAGATTTCCCATAATGCCGCTGACGAGCATTCCCTTCAGCCATTCCGTGATCTGTTCGAGTATGCTTTGCATGGGCTAA
>CAVELT010000179.1:0-3771 GCA_963616545.1 Dysosmobacter segnis
CCACAAAGGCCAGCTGACGGATCTCCGGCAGTCTGTCGGCCTTGAAGCGCCGCGCCTCGATGTAGTCCGCTGTAAAAACGATCTTTTCAAGCAAGGTCATGTTCGGGCGCCCCAGGGTATGATAATAAACAGCAGAAAGAATCTCCGAATCATTGATATTGAACAGCTTTCTGGCATAAACAGCGCCATAAACGGAATGGATCACCTGGGGACTCGCCAGCATTTCCTCGGTCAGCGCCACATTGTCCTTTTTGCAGGCCTGAATCAGCTCTTCCTTGCTGAAGTGCTTGGCACAGTCATGCACCAGACCGGCCAGCTCAGCCTTCCGGAGATCCGCGCCGTAGCGCATGGCCAGGCAGACGGAGGTAAAGCTGACGCTGAGGGAATGCTCGTAGCGATCCGGCTTCAGCAGCTTCTTCAGGCGTTCGCGAATTTCGTAGATCTCATTCATATCCGGCTTTCCCTGCTTCTTTTCCTTCTTGCTGTATTTATCTGATGCCATCTTTTCTCTCCTCCGGGCTGCTGTCCGGACGATACAGCCCCCTTTCAAGTATATATCGACGAACTGCCTCCGGAACCAGACCGCGCAGCTCTTCCCCTGCGGCAGCCCGCTGCCGGATCTCCGTGCTGGAAATGTCCATTTCCGGGAAGGGGAGCACCTCGATGCGGGCCCCGTAATGCTCCCGCAGATACTGGATACGATTCCGGAACCGCTGACTGTCCGCTTCACCGCTCTGCTCTCTCTCCGCTGCCGTCAGCACCGTAAGCTGAAAGATCGCTTCGATTTCATGCCAGCTTTCCAGGGAATACAGCTGATCTGCACCGAGAATAAAATGAAATTCCGTATCCGGACAGCGTTCCTTCAGTATCCGCAGCGTATCTGCCGTATATGTCCTTCCGGCCCGCTCTCCTTCGATGGCAGAAACCCGAAAGGCCTTCCGACCGCAAACAGCCAGCTCCGTCATGTGAAGACGATCCGCAAAGGCTGTAAATGTATGCTTATCCAGATAGGGCTCAGCAGCCGGCAGAAAACAGATTTCATCCAGCTGCAGACTTTTCAGGGCACAGTCTGCCAGCGACAGATGGGCATTGTGAATCGGATCAAAGGTACCGCCCATAAGACCGACGCGGCGCAGACATTTCTCCATCCTCATAATTTACTCCGAAAACTCCAAAAGCCCCGAAGCAGCGGCCTGCCCCGGGGCGAAAAATCAATCCTCCTGAGCCTTTTTGCCCAGCTTCATATCGTACTGTCTGTCCTTCGGATCCTTTGCCGGCTTGTACAGAACAATCTTTCTGCCGATCACCTGCACCAGCTCGGAAGCAGAGCGCTCTGCCAGTGTATAGGCAATTTCCTTCACGTCGTCATCACAGTTCTTGAGCACATTGACCTTCACCAGCTCATTCTTCTGCAGATTTTCCGCGGTTGCCTCGATAAACTCCGGTGTCAGGGAGTTCTTGCCGATGGAAAGCACCGGATCCATATTCATAGCAGCACCCTTCAGCAGAGAGCGGTGCTTGCTGTTCTTGATGTAGCTCTTCATTCCTCTTCCTCCGTATCCTGGTCAAAGCGGTCATCCACAAACTCGCTGAGATCACCGCTGTCAAAGCTTTCAGTGTCGAGATATTCAAACTCATGGCCGTAGAGCTTGATGGTATCTCCCTCTTCCAGGCCCATCTTCTTCAGCTGCTTGATGACACCCTGTTCGATCATAAAGCGCTGGAAGAATTCAAAGCCCTGCTCGGCCTCCAGATTGGTATAGCCCAGCATTTTTTCGATCTTCGGACCCTCCACTGTGAAAATGCCTTCGGCCGGGTGTCCGTATTCGATGGGCAGAGCCTCGATGTTGCCCACGGTACGAAGATCAAATTCGCTCTGGTACGTGATGGGCGCATTTCCGACCTTTTCCACATACTTCCAGGTCTCCTCCAGGAGATCCCGGATGCCCGTGTTGGTGGCTGCGGAAATGGGAATGACATGAATGCCCAGGGGCTCGTACTTTTCCTTCAGCAGCGTCACCGCACTGTCCGTTCCCTGCTCATCGATGCAGAGATCCGTCTTGTTGGCAGCAATGATCATGGGCCGCTTCAGAATCTCCGGGTCATACTGTGCCAGCTCCTCATTGATCACCTCAATGTCCTGCAGCGGGTCTCTTCCCTCAGTACCTGCAGCGTCCACCACATGGATCAGCACCTTGCAGCGCTCAATATGCCGAAGGAACTGGTAACCAAGGCCCACGCCCTGAGAAGCGCCCTCGATCAAGCCGGGGATATCCGCCATCACAAAGCTGCGGTCGCCCTTCAGATTCACAACACCCAGATGCGGGTTGATCGTCGTGAAATGATAGTTCGCAATCTGCGGACGGGCATTGGAGCACATGGTCAGAATGGTGGACTTGCCCACATTCGGGAAGCCGATCAGACCGACATCTGCAATGACCCGAAGCTCCAGACGCACGATCAGCTCCCGGGATTCCTGACCCGGCTGTGCAAACTTCGGTGCCTGCATGGAGGGAGTTGCAAAATGCATATTGCCCAGACCGCCCTTGCCGCCGTGCAGTACAGTGATCTCTGTGTTGTCGCCGGAGAGATCGGCAATGATTTTGCCGGACTCGTCGTCACGGATAATGGTGCCCTCCGGCACGCGGATCACCAGATCCTTACCGTTTTTTCCGTGCATGCGCTTTCCGCCGCCTTCCTCGCCGGGGGAGGCCACATAACGGGTCTTGTGCCGGAAATCCTCCAGTGTATTGAGACCCTTATCAATTTTGAAGATAATGTCGCCGCCTCTGCCGCCGTCACCGCCGTCCGGGCCGCCGGCAGGCACATAAAGCTCTCTGCGGAAGGAAACGTGTCCGTTGCCGCCCTTGCCGCTCTTGATGAAAATTTTTGCTACATCTGCAAACATATTGTTTCCTTTCGGGATAATGCTGTGATCACAACAAAGAAGGCTTTGCCTATGTCAAAGCCATTTACATGCTCGCCGCTGAGGCATTACAGGGAACCCTGTCCCTGAAGGGACATCCCCATAATAAAGAACCCCACACCGGGAATCCGGCATGGGGCTCTTTGAGTTCAAATTACTCTGCAACTCTGGGAAGAACTGAAACCTGCTTCTTGTCTCTTCCAAGACGGCCGAACTTCACAACGCCGTCAACCTTGGCAAAAAGAGTGTAATCATTGCCCAGACCTACGTTAAGACCCGGATGAATACGTGTTCCGTTCTGCTTGTAAAGAATGTTGCCTGCCTTAACGAACTGACCGTCAGCTCTCTTGGCACCAAGTCTCTTGGACTCCGAATCTCTACCGTTCTTGGTAGAGCCCATACCCTTATGATGAGCCATTTTAAATTGCCTCCTATCGCTTAATAAAAACTATCAGCCGATTGAATCAATCTTCACTTCAGTAAAGAGCTGTCTGTGACCGTTCTTCTTGTGATAGCCTGATTTTCTCTTGTAACGATAAACGATGACCTTCTTGGCCTTGCCGTTCTTTGTTACGGTAGCGGAAACCTTTGCACCTTCAACAACCGGTGTTCCGATCTTCATTGTGCCGTCATTAAGAACAAGAACCTGATCAAAAGTAACCTGATCGCCTTCGTTCACATCAAGCTTCTCAACTCTGATGACATCACCTTCGCTAACCTTGTACTGCTTACCGCCAGTAAGAATAACTGCGTACATTACGAGGGTACCTCCTTGAAATTAAAACTCGCTAGCTTCGGCAGCCTTCGCACTGAAGACATTTCAAACCTCGCTAAGCGGCATACTC
>CAVELT010000180.1:0-3707 GCA_963616545.1 Dysosmobacter segnis
CCGCACCTCGCCGTAGCGGCTGATGTCCTCTACCTCCCGGGTCACCAGCGCCATGGGGCACTGCTTCTCCGTCTTCAGGCGCAGCAGCGCGCTGTAGTCGATGCGGTAGAAGGTATCCGCATTCAGGACATAGACCATGGGCTCTGTCACATAGGGAAGCGCATTGCGGAGCGCACCGCCGGTTCCCAGCTGTGTTTCCTCATAGGCATAGTGCGCCCGGAAGCCGAAGGCGCTGCCGTCACCGAAGAAATCCTCTATCATTTTCCCCTTGTAGCCGGCGGCAAAGATGATCTCATCAATGCCGTGCTTCATGAGCTCCCGGATCACATATTCCATAAAGGGCTTTCCGTTGATGTCCGCCAGCGGCTTCGGCCGGTCCGACACCACGGAACGGAGCCGGGTGCCCAGCCCCCCGCACAAAAGTATTGCCTGCATAGCTTCTCCTGCCTATGATTGATCAGCGCCGCATCGCTTCACAATTACAAATCTGTATCAAAATCCTCCCGGATCCGGTTCCATGCCCCATCCACGGAAAAATTTTCCTCCACGTAGCGCACCGCCGCCTGGGACAGCTCAATGAGCGCTCCCAGGTTGGGATAGAGACGGCAGACCTCTGCCGCAAATTCCTCGGGCTGATCCGCGATCCGCAGCACCTGCTCCACACCGGGGATGCCCTCGGCGCCGCAGGCGGTGGTGACAATGGCGCTGCCCTCATGGAGCGCCTCCACGACCTTGCCCTTCACGCCGGCGCCGTAGCGAAGCGGCACCACCACGAGACGGCTTTCCTGATACAGTGTTTCCAGCCGCTCGTCGCTGACGAAGCCCAGCACCTCGATGCCCGGCTCGTTTCCGAGGGCCAGCACCTCCGCATCCGCATGGGAGCCCACGATCCGGAAGGTGATTTCCGGTAGCACCCGGCGGATCAGCGGGAAGATCTCCTTCGCAAACCAGAGCACGCCGTCCTTGTTGGGCGGGTGCGCGAAGCCGCCCACAAAGAGCAGTCCCTCCCGCTTCTCATAATCCTTCTCCACCGCTGCCTTGTCCGCAAAGACATAGGCCGTGATGGCCTTCGCATTGATGGCCGGATCGATGGCATGAATGGCGTCGATCTCCACCTGAGACGGATAGTAGCTGATGTCCGCCTTCTTCATCATGGAGAGCTCCATGCTCCGCCAGTACTCCGCATCCTGCAGAACCGCCGGATCGTGGTTCAGCTCATATTCCCGACGCTCCCGGAGGAAATGCAGATCATGGCCGTAGAAAATGCACTTCCAGCGGGTATGCTCCCGGATATAGTCGATATATTTCGTCGCAATGTGCGGCCGGTTCAGGTAGCATACCTGAATCATGTCCTTGTTCCGGTCGATCCAGTTCCAGATATCGCCCTGCATTCTCTGGCCGTAGAGCACCTCAATGCCCAGCTGCTCCAGCGCCGAGGTATAGGGCTCCTCGTGGAGGAAATTGTCTCCCAGGAACTTCACCTGATAGCCCTTGGATACCAGCATCTGCAGATACTGCCAGGTGGTCTTCGAGCCGGCGTCCTTGTCCCAGGTGGGCACGTAGTGATCCACCACCAGCACATATCGCTTGTTCTGTCCCCGCTCCCGGGCCCGGAAGGGATTCGGATTGCCGTCATTCACCGACTGCTTCGCGAGCTCGTCCTTCCACTTCTCCTTGAACTTCTCCTGGTTCACCAGCTGATAGCGCTTGAGACCCGTGCCGTTCACATCCGTGCCGTTGGAGATGCCCTCGAAATGCACCACCACCGACTGGGGCTGATAAACCACCCGCCGGCCGTGCCGCCGCACCTCAAAGGCCAGGTCTGAATCCTCGCAGTAGGCCGGGGCGAAGCGCTCGTCAAAGCCGCCGATCTCCTTCCAGAGCGCGGTCCGGATCATAATGGCCGCGCCGGAGATATAGTCCACGTCCTTCACATAGTTGAACTCCGGCTCTGCCGGATCCTGCAGCCGCCCGTAGTTCCAGCCCGAGGCGTCGGACCAGATGATGCCGCCGGCCTCCTGCAGCCGCCCGTCGGGATAGACCAGCTTCGAGCCTACCATGCCAATGCCTTCGTCGCGGCGCATGAGCGACACGAGACTGTCCAGCCAGCCGTCTGTCACCTTGGTGTCGTTGTTCAGGAAAAAGATAAACTCGCCCCGTGCCATGGCCGCCGCCTGGTTGCAGTTCTTCAGGAAGCCCATATTCTCTGTGTTCCGGGCCAGCACCAGGTTGTCTGCATAGCGCTTTAATTCCCGGGTGGCGTCCGTGGACACATCGTCCGCAATGATCACCTCATAGGGAGTCTTCTGGAAATCCGTATGCTGCAGAATGGACAGAAGACACTGATAGGTATAGTGAATCTGGTTGTAGCAGGGAATCACGATGGACACCAGCGGCTGCTCCGCCCGTTCAAAATGCAGCCTTCCGTTCTCAAAATAGCCGTTGCCGATGGCGAAATCGCCCTCGATCCGGTTCCGGCCGTCCTCTGTCAGATACAGAGAGCACATACGGATGGGATGCCGCAGGGTCTGCAGACTGTAATGCAGGATCTGCCGCTTCCGGGTCCCTGTCGGGAAATGGGCCTCCAGCTTGGCCGCAAGCTTCTGATGCAGGCGGCTCGGGATGCTCTGGTGCCGCTGATAGTAGTCCCGCTCCTGCTGCAGGGTCGCAATGTCCCGCTCATGGACCGCGATCACCTTCTCGAGGTTGCCCACATGCACGTTGGTGAGCCGCTGTACCTCCCGCTCCTTGTGAAGCGCCACATCCCGTTCCTTTACCTGCCGGCTCAGCTCCGCGATGCAGTCCTTCTGCTCCGCGATCTCCCTCTGCTGTGCGAGGAAATTCTCCACCGTCACCCGGCTCTGCTGATAGGCCCAGGCATTGCTGTCCTCACCGTCGCCGTGGATCCGCCGCTGCAGCTGTGCCTCACGCTCCTTCTGCTCCCGCACATCCTCCGCCGCGAAGCCGAAGAGCCGCAGGAAGCTGTCGAGCTCCGGATAGCCCAGCTGCTGCCGGTACTCCGCATACCAGTAGGAAAGCATGCGGTACTGCAGGAAGCGCACCGGTACCGGCTCCTCCTGCACCCATTCACAGTCGATGAGCACCGGCCGGCCCTCCTGCATCAGCACATTGTCAAAGAGGCAGTCCAGGTTTGCAGGACAAAGCTCCCCCTCGGAGGCGCCCAGCACCAGATCCATGGACTCCTGCAGTGCCGTCACCGGCGCCCTGCCGCCCTCGATCATATTGCCGAGAATGGCCGCGAGACTCTCCCCCTTCACATAGGGATAGAGCACGGCAGAAAGACTCCGGCCGGAGCCAAAGTCATTGTGGCTTTTCTCTTCATGCAGCACGGAAATGGCCGGATTCTGCTGCTCCAGCAGCGCCGCCTTCTCCCGGAGGGATTCGATATGGGCATTTGCCGCCGGGCTCAGCCCCTCCTTCAGAACATGGAGCTTTCCCTCACCGTCCCGCAAAATCTCGGTTTTAATGGCATATTCCGGCTTCCGGCTGGAATTGTACTTAATGTAAACCGGCGTCCAGTCCCGGTAGAGCCGGTCGTGATAGGCCTGCTTCGGCTGAGGCGTCAGAATACAGTAATAGGCCGGCGCCAGAGTCCGGAAGGTCCCTGCCGCCAGCAGCGCACCGATCCGCGCATCCTCCTCACCGGCAGCGGGCATGTGGGCATCGGTATAGAAGCGAAGGGGCAT
>CAVELT010000181.1:0-1405 GCA_963616545.1 Dysosmobacter segnis
GCCGTAATTATCTCCCCTTCCTCACCAGCGACAGCACATACCTTATCTCCTCCCGGTTGAAGAGGAGGGACAGCAGCAGGTAGCTCAGGACGCCGACGATGATCTGCAGGAGCAGCATCGGGAGCGGCGACAGCGGAAGCCGCAGGGGCAGCGCCGCGGCGCAGCCCATCACAAGGGAGCAGAAGCCGGCGGGCAGAAGATCCCGGAGCTGCTGCAGAATACCGTAGTCCAGGAGCCGCCGGTTCGGCCAGGCGTTGATGATGAGACAGAGGTATTCGTCCGCAAGCTTCAGAAGCAGCATCGGAAAGATGCCGAAGGGCAGACTCAGCAGCAGGATCACGATGCCCAGCAGCTTCTTCACGATTTCCAGCTTCAGAAAGAGGTCCGAGCGGCCCTGGGCGTTGAGAAGCTGCAGGTTGATGGAATGAATGGGATATACGGCATAGCTCACGCACATGATGCAGAGATAGGGCACGGCGGCGCTCCACTTCTCAGTGAGGAGCAGGAGCACCAGCGGCCGCGCCACGGCAAACATGCCCGCCATCATAGGAAAGACCAGAAAGCCGGAAAGCTTCACGGAGCGGCGGGCCGCATTTTTAAGAGCCGTGCGGTCCTCCTGGAGCTGCGCATAGGCCGGCAGCAGCACAGACTGGATCACCGCGTTGAGGTTCGTGGTCAGAAGCTTCGGGAACTGCTCGCCGCGATTGTAGATGCCGAGCTCCGCGCTCGAATACTGCTTCCCGATGACGAGCCCGTAAATGTTCTGCCAGACGGTATCGATGAGTCCCGAAACGAGAATTTTCCAGCCGAAGGAAAAAAGCTCGCGGATTTCGCCGAAGCTGAAGATCCGGCGCGGCAGCCACTTCACAATAAAGAAGAGCGAGAGCATCAGCACCAGATAATAGACGAGCTGCTGCGCCGCCATCGCCCAGACGCCGAGCCCTGCCATGGCCATGCCGATGGAAACCGCCCCGGAGCTGAGCACCGCCAGCATCGTGGACTTGAAGAGCAGCCGGAACTTAAGCGTCCTCGACACAAAGGCGGTCTGGATGGAGATCACCGCCCCCGGAAAGAGCACGAGGCCCATGAGCCGCACCAGCGCAGTCAGCACCGGCGTCCGGTAATACCCTGCGATCCAGGGTGCCAGAAGATACAGCAGCCCGTAGCAAAGCACCGCGATCAGCAGCGTCAGCCAGAACACCGAGGAATAGTCCTCCTCCCGGATCTCCTTCTTCTGAATGAGGGCCGTGGCGAAGCCGGACTGAATAAAGGTATTCGCGATGGTGATGAAGATCATGATGAGGCTGATGGTGCCGTACTCCTCCGGACTCATGAGCCGGGCCAGCACCAGCGCCACCACAAACTGTATTCCCTGATATCCGGTCTGCTCCAGCAGCTTCCAGAA
>CAVELT010000181.1:2200-3696 GCA_963616545.1 Dysosmobacter segnis
CACCAGTAGTCGTCCCCGTCCAGCACCGCCACATATTTTCCCGACGCCCGCGGGATGTTAAAGAGGCCGGTGATGTTCACCTTCCCCCGGCTGTACTGGTTCTCCGTCCGGAGAATGGGCTGGATGATGTCCGGATAGCGGCTGTGATAGTCCCGGATCACCTCCTGGGCGCCGTCGGTGGAGGCATCGTCATGGATCAGGATCTCCAGCCCGAAGCGCCGCTTCTGGGCGAGGATGCTGTCCAGACACTCTCCGATATACTCCCGGTGGTTGTAGGTCACCACACAGACGCTGACCTTGAAGTCATACTTTTCTTTCATCATATAAACAGACATTCTCCGATCGTGCGGTGCAGCAGGTTGTAGGTGAAGCCATAGCGAAGGATGGTCAGAATCTTCCCGGGCCGAGACTTTTCCGGGATGGACACAAAGGCCCGGAGCAGCTTTTTCTGCTGCGGGCTGAGTCGGTCCCCATACATCGCAAGGAAGCAGTCGGCCTGCCGGAAGAGATCCCGATAGACCTGCTTCGAATGGGCATCCATCTCTTCCCTGCTCTTCCCGTCCTGCCGTCCGATACCGAGGCGTCCGAGGATTTCCCGGAAACGGCTCCCCTTTGCCGCGCCCAGGACATTGTCCTGATGCTGCCGGTAATAATAAAGCGACGCGGGCACAAAGCGAATGTGCCCGAAGGCAGCAGCGAGAAGCGCAAGCCACTGGTCATGCATGACGCAATAGGCCGGCACCTCTGTCACGAGCGCCGCGAGAGCCTGATTCATGAAAATCGCACCGCCAACCACATTGTTCTGCACAAGCAGCTGCTGCAGCTTGTTGCGTTTGGGGCTCATCTTCTGGTACTGCACAAAGGAGGGCGCCAGGACCTGCAGCCTCTCGTCGGTGATCTCCGAATCGCAGTGGACGAGCAGCGGCGTCCCGGTTCCGTAGGCGGCCTCCATGGCCTTCATTTCCCGGAGGCAGCGCTGCAGCTTCTCCGGCTTCCAGACATCGTCCTGGTCCGACAGCATGAGATAGTCGCAGTCCCGAGCGTAGCCTGCCGCCAGCAGCGAAAGAAAGTGCCGCCAGGCAGAGCCGGTAGGGGCATGCGGCGGCAGGAGCGTGATCCGGTCCGGATGGTCCGAAGACATTTCCCTGAGAAGCGGCAGGGTGCCGTCCGTTGAGCCGTCGTCGGACACCAGAATGCGGAAGCTTTCCGAGGTATCCTGGGCGAGGATGGACTCCAGCTGCTGCTGCAGGTAGGCCGCGCCGTTATAGGTGCATAAGAGTATGCCGATCATAGTTCTCCTTCTTCTGTCTTCAGGCGGTAATGCCGGCCCCTCACAGGAGGTGCAGCAGCTCCGCCGCCCGGGTTTCCCACAGCACCGCCCGCTGGAAGAGCCGGGTAAATGCCTGCTGCCCGCGGGAAATGTGCAGATACTCCCGGTAATAGAAGCGCTCCGATTCCTGGCGCAGCTTCTGCTTCGGCAGCATGGAGCGGTAGGT
>CAVELT010000182.1:0-3668 GCA_963616545.1 Dysosmobacter segnis
CCCCTTATAAAGTGTGTTTTGAGATCGGCAGCCGTTCCGAAAGGAGCGGCTGCCGATCTTGTATTTTCCGGAAGTATATTTTCTGAAAGCAGCCGTTTATTCGTCTCTTAATGATATCTTAATTTGACACTTTCATAAGGATAATGCTATATTGTCCTATACTTATGTGTAAAATGGGTATAGTGAGGAAAGGTGAACACAATGGAGAAGCCGATGAACATGGAAAATAGGACGTTCTGTGCTGAAGAAGAGGAAGAAATCAGTCTCGTGGAGCTGATGGTGCAGCTTCTCAGCGGCTGGAAGAGGATCCTGCTTCTGGCTCTGCTTTTCGCGCTGCTCCTGGGCGGCTACCGCGGCGTGAAGGGGCTTCAGGCGCGAAGCGCCCAGGGCGGCACGGCGGAAGCGGAGGCGCAGTATCAGACGGAGCTTGCAGCCTATGAGGCGCAGAAGACCATGCTGGAAAGCCAGATCGAGGGCGTCAGTGAAAACATCCGGCAGAACAATGTCTATCAGGAGAGCTCTGTGCTGATGCAGCTCGATCCCTACAATTATGCCGGCGCTTCCGTTGCCTATTACATCAATGCCCACTATGCCGTGGATCCCGCTGCTTCCGTGCAGCCGACAGATCCCACGCCGACCCTGGTGCGGGCTTACGAAACCGGTCTGCAGCAGGCCGACTTCTATCGGGCCGTTTCCGAGGCGCTGAACGGTGCACTGACGGTGGCCGATCTGCAGGATCTGCTGACGATACAGGCCGAGCCGGATACAGGAATGCTCACCATCGATATAGCAGCGGTAGATCTGTCTCAGGCAGAGACCATTGCGCAGGCAGTGCAGCAGTACGCTGCGGAACAGCAGAGCAGTCTTTCCGGGAAGATCGCAGCGCACGAGCTGCAGCTTCTTTCTTCTTCTTCTTCTTCTTCTTCCTGGGTGCGGAACGGCAGCCCGGAGGCGGCGACAGCGGACGATGACGCTGTGACCCTCAAGGCCCTGGGAAATGCTGTTGCGGCGAAGCAGCAGGCGTTTACCGACAGCCAGAACCAGCTGAGCCAGAGACTGGAGGACCTTCAGAAGCAGGAGGCTGCGCTGGAGAAGCCCGAGGCCGAGAGCACCGGTGCCGGCCTGAAGCTGGCCGTTCTCAAGTTCCTCCTGATTGGACTGGTGCTGGGGGCCTTCCTGGGCTGCGGCTGGATCACACTGGCTATGCTCTTAGGCGACCGCTTCTGCGACGAGGAGGAGCTCCAGCAGCGTTACGGCCTCTCTCTTCTCGGCAGCCTGCGCCGCTTCCCGGAAAAGGGCCTGATGAACCGCCTCTGTGCCGCACTTGCCGGTGACAGCGGCCGTCAGAACAGCCTTGCCGCGCTGGCGGATTTCGCGCAGGCCAATGTAACAGCCGGTCTTCAGAGCCGAAAGGCGGCGGATGTACCGGTGCTTCTTGTGGGCAGCGACAGAGAGAAGCTCACCGCACTGACCGCAGCGCTGGCAGAGGCCTCCGGCACGGACCGGCACCGCTTCTGCGGCGACATTCTCCGGGATCCGGCGGCAGTGTCCATGCTGCAGCCCGGCACCACGGTGGTAATTTGTGAGGAAAAGGGAAGCAGCAGACGGCAGACCATTCTCGGCGAGCTCCGGAAGCTGCGCAGTCTCGGCTGCGAGGTGCTGGGCATCATTTCCCTGTAAGAAAGTATGAAACGAAAAAAACTGGAACTGACCATTACCGGTCTTATCTATCTATTCACAGCCGTCGCCAGCGCTCTGCTGGCGATCTTCGTCTTGTCCAGAAAGCAGAAGCTGACCGCCACCTTCCTGGGCGGCAACACCTTCATGACGGCCGTTTTGCCCCTCCTTCTGGCTGAAGGCATTACCGCCTTCCTGCTGACCTATGACGGGAAATATGCCTTTCGCCGGGTGAGGCTGTTCAGCTGCATACTGCGGAGTCTAATGTCTTCGGCGGCACTTGCCGGGATCTGGGCGGCGATCCTGCTGCTCCAGAAGAATGAGGTAACGGCTTCCCGCCACTTCTTCGCCTTCACTCTGCTGACCCACTTCGTCCTCCTCTCTGTGCTGCTCTGGGCGGCGCAGAATCTGGTGATCAATTACTACTACCGCACCCACAGTGCGAGCTTCGTGCTTCTGGTCAGCACACGGCGGCGTGCGGCGGCAGGCTCGGACCTTCTGAAGCAGGACTGGTCCCGGAAGCTGGTGGGCATTGCACTGCTGGATGAGGATGGCATCGGAGATGCCGGAGAGATCGACCACATTCCGCTGGTGGCGGGCCGCGGCGATTTCGTGACCTGGGTACAGCAGCATGCGGTGGATGAGGTATTCTTCCTTTCGGAAAAAAATGACGAGACGGTGGCGGCGGCCATGAAGGAGTTCGTCCAGATGGGCATCTCCGTGCACATGAACCTGCCGATGGTGGAAACGCTGGATCGACGTCTGGCCATCAGCGAGGATGACTATACCCCGGCGGTATGCCGGGACCTCTCCTATTTCCGCGGACAGCTTCCCATGATCAGCTTCGATCAGCCCCAGCCCAAGCTTCGCTACATGGCCATGAAGCGGCTGATGGATATGCTGGGCGGTCTGGTGGGCGCGGCAATTGCGCTGCTCCTCTATGTGATCCTGGGCATTGCCATCAAGCTGGATTCCCCGGGACCGGTGCTTTTCGCGCAGGAACGGGTGGGAAAAAACGGCCGTCTCTTCAAGATCTATAAGTTCCGGTCCATGTACATCGATGCGGAGGCCCGCAAGGCGGCCCTTATGCAGCAGAACGAGATGAACGGGCTGATGTTCAAGATGAAGGATGACCCCCGCATCACCCGGGTGGGCAGATTTATCCGGAAGACCTCACTGGATGAGTTCCCGCAGTTCTTTAATGTGCTGAAGGGGGATATGTCTCTGGTGGGTACCCGGCCGCCTACAGTCTCCGAGTTCCGTCAGTACAGCAATTACCATAAGCGCCGTCTCGCCATGAAGCCCGGCATCACCGGCATGTGGCAGGTCAGCGGCCGCTCTGACATCAAGGATTTCGAGGACGTCGTGAAGCTCGACTGCCGCTATATTGACAACTGGAGCCTCTGGCTCGATATCCGCATCCTTCTGAAAACCGTCATGATCGTATTCACCGGAAGAGGATCGGAGTGAGAGTGGAGAAGTTTGCATCAGGCAAACTTCGTAACGATCTGACACGCATCTTAGATGCGTGCTTGCCGAAGGCAAGTTCATCGAGAGCTTCAGGCTCGAGATGAATCCCTGCTGAAAGACCAATACAGCTTGAATGAAACAGCCCGCAGGTGCTTTGCGCCTGCGGGCTGTTTTTCACAAAAAATTCCCGCTAAATCCGACACAACGCCGAAAATCTACATTTACTGCAGAATAACTACCGCAAATGTATTCTATTCGTTATGATAATGTTAAAAATAACGATAGGAGGAACAAAAAGAATGAAGAAATTGGCAATAATGCGGGCGTTGCTGCTGTTGGGACTTTGCTTTTCCTGTACTGCCGCGGCCGACAGCCGCTGGTACTATGACGGGGAAGAAGGGAAGTGGAGACTGTACCTCTCCTGGGATGAGCGGGATTTAGCCACTGGGCTTAGCGTAAGCGACAAATGGTTCCAGGACCCGGACGATCATCACTGGTACTATCTGGACCATAATGGCTGG
>CAVELT010000183.1:0-3667 GCA_963616545.1 Dysosmobacter segnis
TTTTACAGAGAATTTACAGAAAGCCCCGTACAGACTTTACAGAGCCTCCGTATAGTCTTCACCGTAAGCAAGAGCTTGCGAAAAATGTGAGGATAAGCCGCAGAGGCGGCAGAATGGAGAACATTATGAAAAAGTCAATGGCATTGGTTATGGCAGCAGCACTTTCTGTAGCAGCACTTTCCGGCTGCGGCAGCAGCACGGCAGCCACAGAGGCAGCAGGGGATACAACGGCAGCACAGGCAGACAGCACAGCAGCAAAGACGGACGACACCGAGGCAGCTGCCAGTGAGGCCATGGAGGGAGAGATCGACGTCATTTCCCGTGAGGACGGCTCCGGCACCAGAGGCGCCTTCATTGAGCTCTTCGGCATCGAGGAGAAGGACGCCAGCGGCGAGAAGGTAGACAATACCACCGAGGACGCTGAGATCACTAACTCCACCGAGGTTATGCTGACCTCCGTTGCCGGCGACAAGCAGGCCATTGGCTATGTTTCACTCGGCTCTCTCAATGACAGCGTAAAGGCCCTGGACATCGACGGCGCAGCCGCTACGGTGGACGACATCAAGGCAGGCAGCTACAAGGTAGCCCGTCCCTTCAACATTGTCACAAAGGACACTGTCAGCGAGACGGCACAGGATTTCATTGATTATATCTTCTCTGAGGAAGGCCAGAAGGTCGTTGAGGACAACGGCTACATTTCCCAGGGCAACAACGGCGCCTACAATGCAGCAGGCGTGAGCGGCAAGGTGACCGTAGCAGGCTCCAGCTCTGTGACGCCGGTTATGGAGAAGCTGGCGGAGGCCTATGAGGCACTGAATTCCGGCGTGACCATCGAGGTACAGCAGTCCGATTCCACCACAGGCGTGACCTCTGCCGTAGAGGGCATCTGTGATATCGGTATGGCCAGCCGTGAGCTGAAGGATTCCGAGCTTTCCCAGGGCGTAAAGGGCCAGGTGATCGCTATGGACGGCATCGCAGTGGTGGTCAACCTTGATAACGGCATCGATGGCCTGAGCTCTGATCAGGTGAAGTCCATCTACACTGGCGAGACCACAGACTGGAGCGACGTTCAGTAAGACTGAGGATAATGCTTTCGGGCGGATATAAACCGGAGGGGGCGAAGTGTTTCGCCCCTCTCTTGATGAAAGAGGAACGTTATGAAAGAACGAATCGCGAAATACGTCTTTATGCTGCTGGCCTGCATGAGTATCTTCCTGGTGGTGCTGATCTGCTGGTTCCTGTTTGCCAACGGCCTGCCGGCCATTTTTAAAATCGGTGTCAGCAATTTTCTTCTGGGAACAAAGTGGAAGCCGGGCAATAATGTCTACGGCATTCTGCCGATGATTGTGGGCTCTGTCTATGTCACCATCGGCGCCATTGTCATCGGCGTGCCCATCGGCATTCTGACCGCCGTATATTTCTCCCGTTTCTGCCCGAAGAAGCTGTATAAGCTCCTTTATCCGGCAGTCGAGCTGCTGGCAGGCATTCCTTCCGTGGTCTACGGCTTTTTTGGTCTGGTGGTGATCGTTCCGGTCGTTGCGTATCTGACGCAGGGCTTCGGCGGAAAAGGAAAGTCCATTCTGACCGCATCCATCCTGCTGGGCATCATGATCCTCCCCACCATCATCAGCTGCGCAAAGGCAGCCATTGATGCCGTGCCGGAGAGCTATTATGAGGGCAGTCTGGCACTGGGCGCCACCCATGAGCGTTCGGTTTATCACGTTATGGTGCCGGCAGCCCGCTCCGGTATCTTTGCCGGCATTGTCCTGGGTGTGGGCCGTGCCATCGGTGAGACCATGGCCGTCATCATGGTGGCCGGCAACCAGGCCAGCATGCCGAAGAGCCTGTTCCGCGGCATCCGTACTATGACCGCCAATATCGTGCTGGAGATGGGTTATGCCGTTGATCTCCACAGAGAGGCACTCATCGCCACCGGCGTGGTTCTCTTCATTTTCCTGCTGATCATCAACATTCTCTTTACGGTGCTGAAGCATCGGAGTGAATCGAAGTACTAAGCACAGGCCGAAAGAGAGGAGCGAGTATGAACCAAAAGCTGGAAAGCATTATTTTAAATATTCTGACGAAGCTGGCGGCACTGCTGACGCTGGGCACACTGATCTTCCTGATCGTCTATATCCTGATCAAGGGCGTGCCCTATCTGAAGCCGAGCCTTTTCGCCTGGGAATATACCACCGAGAATGTGTCGCTGATGCCGGCACTGATCAATACGATCATCATGACACTTATGTCGCTGCTGCTGGCTGTGCCCATGGGCATCGGCTCTGCGGTATACCTTGTGGAGTATGCCAAGAAGGGCTCCAAGCTGGTGGAGATGATCCGCCTCACCACAGAGACCCTGTCCGGCATTCCTTCCATTATCTACGGACTGTTCGGCTATCTGTTCTTTGTCACGCAGCTGCACTTTGGCTACTCCCTGCTGGGCGGTGCCATGACGCTGGCCATCATGATCCTCCCGCTCATCATGCGGCAGACAGAGGAGTCTCTGAAGGCGGTGCCGGATCTCTTCCGGGAGGGCTCCTTCGGCCTCGGTGCCGGCAAGCTCCGGACCATCTTTTCCATTGTGCTTCCGGCAGCCATCCCCGGTATCCTGGCCGGCATTATCCTGGCCATCGGACGTATCGTGGGTGAGACGGCGGCCCTGATCTACACCTCGGGCACGGTGGCCGGCATTCCCAATTCGATCATGGGCTCCGGCCGGACCATGGCCATTCACATGTATGTTCTGACCAATGAGGGTCTCTATACCAACCAGTCCTATGCCACTGCGGTGGTGCTTCTGGTGGTGGTCTGCGGCATCAATGCCCTGTCGGCCTTCGTCGCAAAGCGTCTCGCAAAGGCATAAGGAAGAGGAGAAAGAGAAAAAGATGGATAAGTTCAACATTACAGATATGCATCTCTATTACGGAAAGTTTCATGCCCTGCACGGCATCAACCTGAACATCGAGCCCAATGAGATCACCGCCTTCATCGGACCCTCCGGCTGCGGCAAGAGTACGCTGCTGAAGTCCCTGAACCGCATGAATGACCTGGTGGAGGGCTGCCGCATCGAGGGCAAGATCCTGCTGGACGGACAGGACATTTACGACAAGAGCCAGGATGTGAATCTCCTGCGGAAGAAGGTCGGCATGGTTTTCCAGAAGCCAAATCCGTTCCCTATGTCAGTCTATGACAATATCGCCTACGGCCCCCGGACCCACGGCATCCACAGCAAGAAGCAGCTGGACGAGATCGTGGAGACCTCCCTGCAGCAGGCAGCCATCTGGAACGAGCTGAAGGATCGTCTCAACAAGTCGGCCCTGGGCCTTTCCGGCGGACAGCAGCAGAGACTCTGCATCGCCCGGGCGCTGGCCGTGAAGCCGGACGTGCTGCTGATGGATGAGCCCACCTCCGCACTGGATCCCATTTCCACCTCAAAGATCGAGGATCTGACGCTGGAGCTGAAGAAGGACTATACCATCGTCATCGTGACCCACAACATGCAGCAGGCCACCCGTATTTCCGACAAGACCGCCTTCTTCCTGCTGGGAGACCTGGTAGAGACCGGCAAGACGGAGGAAATTTTCTCCATGCCGAAGGACAAACGGACAGAGGACTACATCACCGGAAGATTCGGCTAAAGCTGAATGCGATATTTCATGGAGGGAAA
>CAVELT010000184.1:0-3666 GCA_963616545.1 Dysosmobacter segnis
TCAATAGACTACACCGTATTATAGCGAATTCTTTACACAAAATAAAGGGATGATAATGTTTTAACGAACATTTTTCTTATACAATTCCTACAAGAACTTATTGAAAAAAGCGCCCCGAGGGACGCTTTTTGTACAAAATCTCATACATTTTCATATGTAAAGACAATACAAGTTATCAGATGATTGCTATAGTATTTACTCAACGGTTACCGATTTTGCTAAATTTCGAGGTTTGTCCACATCGAGTCCCTTGGCCACGCTGACATAATAGGCCAGAAGCTGAAGCGGAATCACCGCCAGGCTTGTGGCGAAATACGGATCTGTACCGGGCACATAAACAGTGAAGTTCGCAGTATCTTCAATATTATAGTTGCCGCTGCTGGTCAGTGCCATCAGGAAGCCGCCCCGGCTCTTCACCTCCACCATGTTGGACACAGTCTTCTCGAAAAGCTCCGGCTGGGTGAGAATACCCACCACCAGGGTGCCCTTTTCGATCAGACTGATGGTGCCGTGCTTCAGCTCACCGGCCGCATAGGCCTCCGAATGGATGTAGCTGATCTCCTTCAGCTTGAGAGAGCCCTCCAGACCGATGGCATAGTCAATGCCGCGGCCGATAAAGAACACATCCTGGGCATTGGCATGCTTGGCTGCAAACCACTGAATCCGCTCTTTATCCTTAAGAATGGCCTCGATCTTCTCCGGCAGTGTCTCAAGCTCCCGAATCAGCTCCCGGTACTTCTGCTCTGTGATGGTGCTCCGCACCCGGGCAAACTCCAGTGCCAGCGCATAACCCGCAATGAGCTGCGTGCTGTAGGCCTTGGTGGTGGCCACCGCAATTTCCGGTCCCGCCAGAGTATAGAAGACATGATCTGCCTCCCGGGCAATGGAGGAGCCCACCACATTCACAATGCCCAGAGTCTTCAGTCCACGCTGCTTCGCCTCACGAAGGGCTGCCAGCGAATCTGCCGTCTCTCCCGACTGGCTGACGATGATGACGAGTCCTGCCGGATCCAGAATGGGATTCCGATAGCGGAACTCCGACGCCAGCTCCACCCGCACCGTGATCCGCGCCAGTCCCTCCAGCACATACTGCATAACCACACCCACATGATAGGCGCTGCCGCAGGCCACCACATAGATCTGTGAAATGCTCCGCAGGGTCTCCTCGTTCAGTCCCACCGTGCTGAGGTCAATGCTTTCGCCCTTCACTGCCGAATGCAGCGTATCTCTTACGGCCTTCGGCTGCTCATGGATCTCCTTCATCATGAAATGCTCATAGCCGCCCTTTTCTGCTGCCTCGGCATCCATCCGGATCTCCACCAGCTCCTTCTCAACGGGCTCCTGGTCAATGTTGAAGAACTCCACCTTGCCGCCGCTGAGCTTCGCGATCTCCAGGTTGCCGATATAGTAAACCTGCCGGGTATACTTCAGAATGGCCGGTACATCGGAGGCCAGGAAGCTGTCCTCACCGGCAATGCCGAGGATCATGGGACTGTCCTTCCGGGCTGCATAGATGGTCTCCGGAAAATCCATGAACAGCACAGCCAGCGCGTAGGAGCCCCGGATCCGCGTCATGGCACAGGACAGGGCTTCGACAGGATTTTTCTCCGTCTTCTTATAATAGTAGTCAATGAGATTGACAGCGATTTCCGTATCTGTCTGGGAATAGAACTGATAGCCGTGCTTACTCAGCTTTTCCTTCAGCTCCTGATAGTTTTCGATGATGCCGTTGTGCACCGCCACCACGGCGCCGCCCATGGCCACATGGGGGTGGGCATTGTTTTCCGACGGCTCACCGTGGGTCGCCCATCTGGTGTGACCGATGCCGCAGCAGCCTCTGACAGCATTACCCTCTTCTGTCTTCTCCGCAAGGTTCTTCAGCCGGCCCATGGCCTTCACCACCTGAATGGCCCCGTCACCGTCCCGCACGGCGATGCCTGCTGAGTCATAGCCCCGGTACTCCAGCTTGGAAAGCCCGTCCAGAAGAATCGGCGCCGCCTGCTCCTTGCCTACAAACCCTACAATTCCGCACATAAAAAGAACTCCTCTCTCACCTTGCGGTCAAGGGGGCTTTTGTCCTGCCCCTTGTTCCGCAGCAATACACACAACAAAAACAAAGGATCCTCTGATCCCTTTTTCTGATTGTGTCCTGTTTCCGGTGAATGAGAAAAGCTCTGTTACGGTTTTGATTCCGCTTTTTTCTTTTTCTCTATCGGTTCACAACTCCGGGGCAGCATCCGCCGAATCTTTCGATCACTGCCCGCCTCGTCAGCCGTCTCCGGCCCTGGCGCTAACGAAGCCGCCTCTTCTCTCCTTATTTCCGGCTTCGTTTGCGCTCCACTATAGCACAGATTTACAAAATGCACAAGTACAAGAGGGAAATGTCGGCGGTTCTCAGGCTGCCGGCCTTGCCGACATTGCTCTCCGCCGCAGCCAAAGGAAGAAGGCGAGGCAAAGCAGCAGCTGCAGCAGCGAGGAGCAGGGTGTGGCGAGACCGATATGAAAGAGAGTTGCTCCCGCGCCCCGGCTCATAAACCAGGATAGCGGCACACGGACCAGGAGGGAGCCGATAATGCCCTGCAGCATCACGAAACGGGTCTGTCCGATACCGTTGAAGAAGCCGGTAAAGCAGAAGAAAATGGATGTGAACAGGCAGTCAATGCCGTAGGCCCGCAGATAGTCTCCGGCAGCCTCCACCACCTCCGGATCAGATGAGAACACTCCTGCGAACAGCTCTCCGCGGAAGTACGAAAGCACGAACATAATAATGCCGATGCCGAAAGACAGGCAGACAGCATAGCGCAAAGCCTGCAGCGCCCGGTCCAGCTTCCCGGCGCCGTAATTCTGCGCCACGAAGGCAGAAATGGACTGCATGAAAGCGGTCGAGATCAGCATGATAAAAACGCAGACCTTCTCCGCCACACCCACACCCGCCGATGCGGTGACGCCCATATTGTTGACAATGGCCAGAATGATCAGGAAGGAGACATTGACCAGAAGGTCCTGCAGGGCAATGGGTGCACCGAGGCCGCTCATTTTTTTGAGGCTGCCTGCATGCAGACGCAGATCTCCGAACGTCAATTCGAATGGCAGTTCTCTTCTCCGGATCAGAAGGAAGGAGACCAGCACACTGACGACCTGGGCGAACACCGTTGCCAGAGCGGCACCGGCAGTACCCATTTTGAAGCCGGCGCAAAGCAGCAGATCCCCTGCAATGTTGATGACACAGGCAATGGCCACCGTAAGCAGCGGCGTCCTGGAATCACCCAGTCCTCTGAAGATACAGCCGATGAGATTATAGCCTACGATCACCAGCATACCGGCACCGCAGATCCGCACATAGGAAACGGTCCTGGAAAAGGCCTCTTCTGGTGCATGAACGCTCTGACTGATCTGCGGTGCGAAAAGCACCAGCAGCAGGGTCATGATCACGGCCAGTATCGTGAACATAACGATGGCAGTACCTACGGTACGGCCGCCCTTCTTCCGTTCGCCGCAGCCGATCTGCTGCCCCAGCAGTATGGTGGTGCCCATGGCGAAGCTGCTGACGAGATTCGTCAGCGTGGTCATGATCTGGGAACCGCTGGACACGGCAGACACATCTGCCGAGGTGCCGAATTTTCCCACCACCAGAAGATCCACCGCCCCGTACATGGCCTGCAGAAG
>CAVELT010000185.1:0-3637 GCA_963616545.1 Dysosmobacter segnis
CTTAAATGAAACTGGTTTTGCCGCTAAGGCATCCGCCGGGAGAAGGATACTCCCGGCGGATATAGGAGGAAATAAATGTTTTCATTGATTTCAAATGATATCGGTATCGATCTGGGGACATCCAGCATATTGATATATATTAAAGGAAGAGGCGTGGTGCTGAAGGAGCCGTCGGTGGTGGCGGTGAACCGGGAAAGCAAGCAGATTCTGGCCTACGGAGAGGATGCCCGGCTGATGCTGGGCCGGACGCCGGAGAACATCACGGCGGTGCGGCCGCTGCGTCAGGGCGTGATCTCGGACTATACGCTGACGGAGAAAATGCTGAAGTACTTCATCAACAAGGCTGTCGGCAAGCGGACGCTGCGGAAGCCCCGCATGTCCATCTGCATTCCCTCCGGCGCCACTGAGGTGGAGAAGAAGGCCGTGGAGGATGCGGCCTACCATGCCGGTGCCCGGGAGGTCATCATCATCGAGGAGCCGGTGGCAGCCGCCATCGGCGCCGGCATTGACATCGGGAAGCCCCAGGGCAACATGATCATCGACATCGGCGGCGGCACCTCGGACATTGCCGTCATTGCACTGGACGGACCGGTGGTTTCCGAGTCTGTGAAGGTGGCAGGAGATGACTTTGACGAGGCCATCCTTCGCTACATGCGGAAAAAGCACAATCTGCTGATCGGGGAGCGTACCGCCGAAGACATTAAGATCAATATCGGCTGTGTCAGCAAGCGGCCGGAGAATGTCACCATGGAGGTTCGTGGCCGGAACCTGGTGACTGCTCTGCCGAAGACGGTGCTGGTGAGCTCCGATGAGATCATGGAGGCGCTTCTGGAGCCGGCATCCATGATCGTGAATGCGGTGCACAATGTACTGGAGAAGACGCCGCCGGAGCTGGCGGCCGATATTTATGAGCGCGGCATCGTGATGACCGGCGGCGGCTCGCTGCTCTACGGTCTCGACAAGCTGCTGCAGGAGAAGACCGGCATCAACGTGGTGCTGGCGGAGGATCCCCTGACGGCCGTGGCCATCGGCACGGGCCGCTTCATCGACTTTGCCGGCGGCGAGGACGAGGAGTCGTAATTCGTGGAGCAGTTTGAGGGCTATATCGATCATATCATCTTTCGAAGCGAGAAAACCGACTATGCGGTGCTCTGCGGCATTATGGAGGGAAAGGAGTATACCCTGGTGGGCACGGTGCCCGGTCTCGAGGCCGGGGAGAACATCCGCGCCCAGGGGCATGAAAGCACCCACCAGATCTATGGCACCCAGTTCGTGATCGAAAGCTATCAGGTGCTGGCGCCCCAGACCGAGGAGGCTGTCGAGAGATATCTGGGCTCCGGTGCCATCAAGGGCATCGGGGCTGCTTTGGCTTCCCGGATCCTGAAGCGCTTCGGCGCGGACACCATGCGGATCATCGAGGAGGAGCCGGAGCGGCTGGCGGAGGTCAAGGGCATTTCCGAAAAGAAGGCCATTGAGATTTCCGCTTCGGTCAGCGCCAAGCGGAACATGCAGGAGGCGGTGATGTTCCTGCAGCAGTACGGCATTTCCGTCAAGCTGGCGGGTCGGATCTTTCAGCAGTACGGCAATGAGCTCTACGACATGGTGCGGCAGAATCCCTACCGCATGGCCGAAGACATTGACGGCATCGGCTTTCAGAAATGCGACGAGATCGCGCGGCGGGCCGGCATCGGGGCCGACTCGGATTTTCGCATTGAATCCGGTATACAGTATGCATTGCTGCAGGCAGAGGCCCAGGGGCACTGTTATCTTCCTCTTACAGAGCTGGGGCAGGCCGTGAATGCGCTGCTGGGGCTGGAATTGCCGGACCTCCGACATTATCTTATGGAGCTGCAGATGGCGGGAAAGCTGGTGGTGAAGCAGGAAAAGGTCTACCGGCAGCTGCTCTACTATACGGAGCTCACGGCGGCGGCAAAGCTGAATGATCTGAACCGCATCACGGAATGCAGTGAGGCGGAGTCGGACCGGCTGGAGGCGAAGATCGATGAGATCACCAATGAGGAGGGGATTTCGCTGGATCTTCTGCAGCGGCAGGCGGTGTCCTATGCGCTGAATTCGGGCGTTCTGGTGATCACCGGCGGTCCGGGAACGGGAAAGACCACCACCATCAATACCATTATCCGCCTCTTTATAGAAGAAAACAAAACGATCCTGCTGGCGGCGCCCACGGGACGGGCGGCGAAGCGTATGTCGGAGGCCACGAAATTCGAGGCAAAGACCATCCATCGCCTCTTGGAGTACCAGGGACGGCCGGAGAAGGATGAAAACGGCGTGGCATCGGAAAAGACCCGGGGGCACTTCGAGCGGGACGAGAACAATCCGCTGGAGTGCGACGTGCTGATCATCGATGAGATGAGCATGGTGGACATTTTCCTGATGAACTCGCTGCTGAAGGCGGTGCCGGAGGGGACGAGGCTCATTCTGGTGGGAGATGCCAATCAGCTGCCCTCCGTAGGTGCCGGAAACGTGCTGCGGGACATCATTGCCTCGCAGGCGATCCGGACCATTCAGCTCACCCACATTTTCCGACAGGCGGCGGAGTCGGACATCGTGGTGAATGCCCACAAGATCAACGAGGGAGAGGAAATCGCCCTGGGGAAGCCGTCGAAGGACTTTCTCTTCATCCGCAGCAATACGCCGGAGCAGATCCTTCAGGCGGTGACTGCGCTGCTGACGGAGAAGCTGCCCCGCTACCTGAACACGGATCCCTTCTCGCTGCAGGTCATGACGCCGCAGCGAAAGGGTGCGCTCGGTGTGGAACGCTTAAATGTCTTCCTTCAGGAGAAGCTGAATCCGCCGGCGCAGGACAAGCCGGAGCGGGAGATCAACGGCACGCTGTTCCGTCTCCACGACAAGGTGATGCAGATCCGGAACGATTACAATCTCATCTGGGAGATCCGGGGGCGCTTCGGCATGGCGATCGAGAAGGGCGAGGGCGTCTTCAACGGCGACATCGGCACCATCACGGAGCTGAACCGGCTGGCGGAGACGCTGACGGTGCAGTACGATGACCGTTTTGTGGAATACAAGTTCAGTGAATGCGACAATCTGGAGCTCGCCTATGCCATCACCATTCATAAGTCCCAGGGCTCGGAGTATCCGGGGGTCATCATCCCCATGTACCAGGGTCCCCAGATGCTCATGAACCGGAATCTGCTCTATACGGCGGTGACCCGG
Source organism: Dysosmobacter segnis (assembly GCA_963616545.1). Lineage (GTDB taxonomy): Bacteria > Bacillota > Clostridia > Lachnospirales > Lachnospiraceae > Oribacterium. Next base: position 3,196 of record CAVELT010000185.1, read on the forward strand.
GCGCGGTCCTGCGTCTGTCTCGTGGGCAGTCCTCAGGTCTTTGAAAACATGCTGCACAATGCCTCGGAGGCGAAGCGCTATTCGTCTCTGCAGGAACGGATACGGGAGGTGAAGGATGGCGCGATGGGAGTCTAGCGACGGGAAGGTTCCCGGGGCAGCAGAGGATAATGTCGGCGGTTTCAGAGAGGGGCTTCTTTCTATGCTGTATCCGCGCCGCTGTCCGGTCTGCGATGGGATCCCGGCGCCCCGGGGACGGCGGATCTGCCCGTCCTGTGCCCGGAAGCTGCAGTTCATCACGGAGCCGGTATGCAAATGCTGCGGGCGCGAGATCCGGGAGCAGGAGGGAGAGCTCTGTCAGAACTGTCTGAAGCATCGCTTCAGCTTTGACTACGGCATTGCCCTCATGAACTATACGGATGAGGCGGCCCGGTCCATGGCGGCG
>CAVELT010000186.1:0-3634 GCA_963616545.1 Dysosmobacter segnis
TTGCAGCAGCTGCTCCTGCAGCTGTACCCGCCGGTCACGGCAGTACATCATGTCCTGAATGCTGACGGTTTCTGAAGTGTTGTTCATTGTATTCATTCTTGTCCTCCTGATTCAAGCACGGGTCGTGCTCGCACGAACCCGTATTTGAATCACCAATCAAGTTTGGAAGTTTACTTCCAAACTTTAATATCCTTTCCGGTGCATTTTTTCTATGTTTTAGAGTAGCACGACACAGTCGGTATCGCAAGGCAAGCCCAGGGACTTCTATAAACCAAAAGGCAATATGACATAAAAACAATTCTAAAAAACAAAAATTTTTGTTGACTTTTTCAGAGCCGGATACTATCATGTCGGCAAAAGCAAGGACCTGCGGCGTCGAAGGGGAAAGATGCCGGTCAGGAGAAAGGGGGAAGCTTATGCGTATCGATTTCAGAGCACCGCGTTTTCAGAGACGGCTGTCTGTTGTTGTGCTCCTGCTGCTTCTCTCTGTTTTTCTGCTGACGGCACTGCAGATTGGAGACCGTCTGCATGGTTCGGCGGATTCTGTCCGGACCGGCAGCGAGGCGCAGCTGTCCGCCGGTTCCACGGATGCTCTGCCGGAGACAGACAATCGTCAGATTTTCTGTTCTGTTCACGGCAGTGTCAATGCCTTTGCCAAGCTGGCGCTCGGCAATATGGGCGGAAGCCAGAATCGTCTCAGCGGCAGAACCCTGCGGGTGCTTTTCAATTTCTTGATCCTTACCGTCTTCATCGAAGGCGCGGGACTTATGCTGTCTCTTTCCGGGGATGGCCTTCGTTTCAATCCCTCTTCTCAGGATATCTCTGAGAAAATCTCCAGCTTCAGACTGAACAACTAAATACAGCATTTTATCCATAGCCTGATCCGGCTCTGCAGATCGGGAGTGTTTTCTGCGCTCCTTTTTATTCTGCGGCTTAGATGCACACCTTATGACAGGTGCATCCCGGGACGGGCTTATTGATGTACAAAAATGCACGAACTGTTTCGCAAGACTCAATCTTAGGGGATTTCTCTGCGGTCTATTCCGCTTGGAAATAAATGCACTTTATTCACCACATAGCTAAGGAGGAAAAGTATGAGTGGTATGAGCTTCTTATGGGAGGGGCTGCTTTCCGTAACCTGGCAGGAAATCATCATGTATATCGTGGGCATCCTGCTGATTTATCTGGCCATCAAGAAGGAATATGAGCCTTCACTGCTGCTGCCGATGGGCCTGGGCGCGATTCTTGTGAACCTGCCCGGCTCCAGCGCCATCAATCAGGTGATGAGCGGCGTGGGCGAGACCCACGGCATCATCCAGTGGCTGTTTGAAGCCGGCATTGAGGCATCCGAGGCATTTCCGCTGCTGCTCTTCATCGGCATCGGCGCCATGATCGACTTCGGTCCGCTGCTGGCCGATCCGAAGATGTTTCTCTTCGGTGCAGCCGCGCAGTTCGGTATCTTCCTGACCATCGTTGTGGCCGTGCTGTTGGGCTTCTCCATTCCGGATGCGGCGTCCATCGGCATCATCGGTGCGGCGGACGGCCCGACCTCCATTCTGGTATCGCAGGTGCTGCATTCCAACTACATCGGACCCATCGCCGTGGCGGCCTATTCCTATATGGCGCTGGTGCCCATCATCCAGCCCCTGGCCATCAAGATGGTGACCACAAAGAAGGAGCGGCTGATCCGCATGGAGTATCATCCGAATTCTGTTTCGAAGACCGCAAAGATCGCGTTCCCGATCATCGTAACCTTCATTGCCGGCTTCGTGGCACCGGACTCTGTCTCCCTTGTCGGCATGATCATGTTCGGCAACCTGATCCGGGAGTGCGGCGTGCTGAATTCTCTGTCCGATACGGCACAGAACAGTCTCGCCAATCTGGTGACTCTGCTGTTGGGCATTACGATCTCCTTCTCTATGCGGGCGGAGCAGTTCGTACAGCCCTCGACCATCCTGATCATGTGTCTCGGCCTTGTGGCCTTTATCTTTGACTCGGTGGGCGGCGTGCTGCTGGCCAAGCTGATCAATGTTTTTGCCAAGAAGAAGATCAATCCCATGGTGGGAGCCGCCGGCATTTCCGCCTTCCCCATGAGCGCAAGAGTGATCCAGAAGATGGGTCTCGCAGAGGATCCGACCAACCACCTTCTGATGCATGCGGTGGGAGCCAATGTCTCCGGCCAGATCGCATCAGCAGTGGCAGGCGGCATTATCCTGGGATTCTTCAGATAAGCTTACAGGAAAGGAGGAGATATGAGCGAAAATCTGGTAACTGCCCTCAACATGATGTGGCAGGGTATGGCAGGACTCTTCGTGGTCATGATCGTCATTGCACTGATCGTAGTGGGACTCACGAAGCTGGGAAAGTAAGATAGTTAGGAGGAGAGTATGTCAACAACTGTATTGGCCCTTCTGGGCATCGCCATGGTCGTGGTATTCATGGCGCTGATTATGATGAAAAAGCTGAGCCCCTTCACATCCATGATCATCATTCCGGTGATTTTCGGTGTGCTGGCCGGCTATGGCGTGGCGGGAACGCTGTCCTGTGCGATGGCGGGTATCAAGAGCGTGGCGTCGACCTTCGCCATGATGACCTTTGCGATTCTGTATTTCGGCATCATGCTGACGGCCGGTATGTTCGACCCTATGGTGGATCGCGTGGTAAAGTGGGTCAAGGGCGATCCGCTGAAGGTGCTGGTGGGCACCGCGGTGCTTGCAGCCTTCGTTTCCCTGGACGGTGACGGCACCACCACCGTAATGATCTGCTGCACAGCCCTGATCCCCATCTACAATCGTCTGGGCATCAAGAAGATCTACCTGGCAACCCTGATCATCCTGGAAAACTGTATCATGAACCTGATCCCCTGGGGCGGTCCCACAGCGCGTGTGATGTCCGTGATGCAGCTGGATGCCAACCAGATCCTGCCGCCGCTGGTGCCGGGCATGGTGCTTTCTGCCATTTATGCCATCGGCGTCGGTGCTTATCTCGGCATGAAGGAGAGAAAGCGTCTCGGTATTATTAATATAGAAGAAAAGGCGATGAAGGTGGAGCTTTCCGAGGAGGAAAAGGCCTGGAAGCAGCCCAAGAAGGTATGGATCAACCTGATTCTGACCGTTGTCATCGTTGTGCTGCTGATCATGGGCTTCGCATCCTCTGCGATTCTCTTCGGTGTAGGCGTGGCCATCGCCCTGGTGGTGAACTACCCCAGCACAAAGGTACAGAGAAATGTCATCAGCTCCCTGGCACCGGATATGATCAACGTGGTAATGATGGTTCTGGGCGCCGGCGTCCTGATGGGTATCCTGAACGGTCCGGCCAATGCTGACGGCGAGTATGTTGCCGGCATGTCCAATGCCATCGCCACGCTGCTGACCACAATGATCCCCAGCTCTCTGGGCCGCTACTTCGGACTCTTCATTGCCTTCCTCAGCGCACCGGGCACCTACCTTCTGAACAACGATGCCTTCTACTTCGGTGTGCTGCCGCCGCTGGCTGCGACAGCAGAGGCTTACGGCTTCACCACGCTGCAGATCGGTGTGGCTTCCCTGATGGGTCAGGCCTTCCACTTCCTGAGCCCGCTGGTGCCGTTCATCTATCTCCTGATGGATCAGACGGAGATCACACTGGCAGAATA
>CAVELT010000187.1:0-3603 GCA_963616545.1 Dysosmobacter segnis
AAAGACAGGAGGTAAAGGTATGGCAGAAATGGATTATGGCCAGATTAGGGACAAGCTCATTGTGGAGCTGGTGGGAGCAGATCGGAATGACGAGATGCTGAAACAGGTTCCTCACACCATGGTGGAAGACATGGCAGCGATCTACAAGGTAAGGCTGGATAGTGATGCCCATCACCAGACGACCATGACAGTCACGAATGAGTTGTTGTCAGCGCTTGGTGTTGATGTACAGCAGCTGCATCAGGATGCACTGGAGAATGCAGCGCAGATCAGTCCGGCGAAGGTGCTTAACATGGCAGAGGTACTTGGCCTGCCGCCGGATATGGGCTTAGGAGGGCCGGAGCTGATCGTGGTGACCACAGAGAACCAGATCAAAGGAGCCGGTGCATTGCTTTATCCCGGTGTGATGGATCAGATTGCTGAGAAGGCAGGCGGAGATTTCTTCGTGCTTCCTTCATCCGTGCATGAGGTGCTGGCATTGCCGGACTCCGGCAACATAACACCGGCAGACCTGCAGGAGATGGTTATGGCCGTGAACGGCTCGGAGGTGGCACCGGAGGAACAGCTGAGTGATCATGTGTATCACTTCGATGCGAAGGAGCGCGTCTTTGAGCTGGCAGAGAAGTTTGAAGCCAGGCAGGAAGCAAAGGAAAATGAGCGACCTTCGGTATTGAAGGAACTGGCTGACAAGCAGAAGAATGTCGAGCCGCCAAAGCCGGGGCGAGGCAAAGAAGCGATGGAATTAGGATGAGAGGAGGATGCGAAGAATGGACAGCAATACAAATGTGATGAAGGTCTTTGAAAATCAGGAGTTTGGAGCAGTACGATTGACATGGGATTCAGACAAAATTCTTTTCAGTGCAACCGATTCGGCAAAAGCATTGGGATATTCTAATCCTTATTCGGCTATAAAACGTCATTGCAGAGCCCCCCTAGCGAAACGCGAGGTGGTCTCTCGTAACGTAAATCAGTACGGTACGGTCAGTGAACAGGCTGTCGAAATGTCTTTTATCACGGAGGGAGACTTATACCGGCTGATCGTTCACAGCAAGCTCCCATCTGCTGAGCGGTTTGAAAAATGGGTTTTCGATGAAGTCCTTCCCACCATCCGAAAGCACGGTGCCTATATGACGGACTCCGTACTGGAACAGGTTATGGAGAATCCGGATACGATCTATTCCCTGGCGGCACAGCTTCTGGAGGACAAAGCGAAATGTGAGGAGCTGAGCCGGCAGCTTAAGGAGGCACAGCCAAAGGCAGAGTACTTTGACTCCTTTATCCGGGCGGATGGATGCATCTGCATTCGCTACTGCGGAAAGGAGTTCGGGATTCCGCAGAACAAATTCGTGAAGCTGATGCTGGAACACAAATATCTCTATCGAGATCAGAAGAACAGACTGATGCCCTTTGCAGATAAAGAAGCAAAGGGCTTTTTCATTGTCCGGGATTTCTACACACCAGGCGGCGTGCTGGGACAGCAGACCCTCGTCACCTGCAAGGGCAAGGAACACATTCGTCGGCAGTTAAAGAAATGGGGGATCATCGCATGACATTATTTACAGAAGGACGCCTGCAGGCTTATGAGCGCATGATGCGCGACAACGGAAACTATCACCGCGGCAGAAGCGACGGAAAGCCGCACAGAACAGACAGCAGCAAGATCGGAGCAAACAGTTCCAGAAAGGATTTCGGAAAGGCAGGTAAGAATCATGCCGGTATTCAGAGTTGAGAAGAACAGCAATTACACGACCATGTGTAATTATCACCTCCGGGATCAGAACCTGAGCCTGAAGGCGAAGGGGCTTCTGAGCATGTGCCTGAGCCTGTCAGACAGCTGGGACTACAGCATCAACGGATTGGTTGTGATTTCCAAGGAAGGCCGGGATGCCATTCTTTCCACGGTTCGGGAGCTGGAGATCAGCGGCTATATTGTGCGGGGCAGGACAAGGGATGAACAGGGACGGCTTCGCGGAGCCAGCTACACCATTTACGAAATGCCTCAGCCACCTATGACGGATAATCCTACGCAGGAGATTCCAACGCAGGAAATGCCTGTGCAGGAAGAACCTATGCAGGAGAAACCTGCGCAGGAAAATCCTCTACAATTAAGTACTGATCTATTAAGTACTGAAACAATCAATAAAAGAGAAAAGAAAGAGCAGCGCCATCGCTATGGGGAATACGAAAATGTTCTTCTCTCGGATGCGGAGCTGGAGAAGCTGAAAACAGAGTTTCCCAGGGATTACCGGGAGCGTATTGAACGGCTGTCCGGCTATATTGCTTCCACCGGAAAGAGCTACAAGAATCATCTGGCGACCATTCGGAACTGGGCACAGAAGGAACAGCCGCGCTATCGGCGCGACAATTACCACTATGAGGAGGGAGACAGCCTGTGAATGACGATATTACACCGATTTTAGAGAAAACCATGGCACAGCTTGCCGCTAGGAGTGAGATCAAGGAGACGGAATATCTTGGAGAGGACGGTCTCCTGCATTGCAAGATCTGCCATGCTCCTACCCAGTGCAGGGTTCGGCTCTGGGAGCGCGAAAGCATTGTCTCCTGTATGTGTCCGTGCCAGGAGGCAGCCTATAAGAAGGAACAGGAAAGACTGGCGCGGGAAGAAGAGCAGATGAAGATCCAGAGGCTGAAAGCCAATGGAATCCAGGATCGGCAGCTTCTGGCCTGCCGGTTTGAAATTGCAGAAGAGAATCAGGATATCCGCATAGCGAAACGCTATGTAGAGAACTGGCAGAAGGTCAAGGCAGAAAACCTTGGCCTTTTGTTATGGGGAGATGTCGGCACGGGAAAGTCCTTTATGGCAGCCTGCATTGCCAATGCACTGCTGGAGCAGAGTGTACCGGTGCTGATGACCAATTTCTCTAAAATCCTGAACCAGATGGGAGCTATGTATTCGGAGGAGCGATACCAGTATATCGCTTCGTTTACGAACTTTTCTTTGCTGATCATTGATGATCTCGGAATTGAGCGCAGCACAGATTATGCCCTGGAACAGGTCTATGCCGTGATCGATGAACGCTATAAGACGGGCCTGCCGGTCATTATCACCACCAACATTGGCATTGAGGAGCTGCGGAATCCGGTGGATGTGCAGCATGAGCGTATCTACAGCCGTGTGCTGGAAATGTGTACGCCGGTGCGTGTCCGCGGAAATGACAGGAGGATGCAGATCGGAAAGAGCAAGCAGGAGGTCATGAAGGAGGTACTGAAGTTATGAAGCACAAGAAGGTATTTTTCGGGAAGAAGAATGACATTTACCATCGCCGGGAGGAGGTGAAGAAGCTGCATGGCAAGAGCAAAAACCAGTATTACAGCAGAAAACCGCAGTGGCTCAGCTGCAGACGCTGCGGCTAAGGAACAGAAGCTGGAAATGCCGCTCTCTGAGCTGCATCCCTTTGAAGGCCATCCCTTCAAGGTATTGGACGACGAACTGATGGAACAGACGGTGGAGAGCATTAAGCAGATCGGCATTGTATCTCCGTTGATCGTCCGTACCGATCCGGAGGGCGGCTATGAGATTCTGTCCGGGCACCGACGCCTTCATGCAGCACAGCTGGCCGGACTGGAGACCGTGCCGGTCAT
>CAVELT010000188.1:0-3559 GCA_963616545.1 Dysosmobacter segnis
TTGAAGCGCTGGGGCAGCCGCACGATCTGTCCCCGCAGCACATGGTTCAGGATGTCCTGGTCGTTGAAGGGCAGCTTCCCGCCCATCCGGTTGTAGTAGGAAAAGCAGTTTTCCTCCATGCACTGCTCGCGCCAGCCGGACAGGTTCAGCAGGATCACGCCGGCGTTGTAGTAGGCCGCCTTCTCAGGCAGCTCCAGCAGCGCCTTCACCTCCGGATAAATGGTCGGCTCCGGCGCCATGGCTGCCAGACGGTTGCCGAGGTGCAGCTTGTACAGGCCGTGCAGGGGCCGCAGCACCACCGTATCCGCATCCAGGTACAGGGCCTTCGTGACCGTATCCGGCAGGATGCTGCCCATCAGCAGCCGGGCCAGCGTGGTGACCTGAAAGCGGCCGGTATCGAGACCGTAGACCCGCTCGGAAAGCGAGGCCGCGAGATCTCCCAGCTCGTAAAAGCTGAGCGTCTTCCCTCTGCCCTCGATCATCTGCCGGAGCTTCTCCCGGTTCTCTGCCGACAGTCCGTCGGACAGGATATGGAAATGCAGCTGCTCCCCGCGATTGTGTTCTATAAGCGAAAAGATGGAGACTGCCATATGCCGGCAGAATCCATCATTCGATGCGTATACAATATTCAACTCTTTATTCCTCAGGAATTGGCGAAAAGGGATGCGCTGTCCTCTGCATCACTGCCCTTGTTCTCCAGCACCCGGCGTCTGCCGGCAGCCTCAGCCTCCTTCGGATAGAACATCCGGTTCACCGCACTGAAGATAGCGCGGATGGAGGAACGGGTAATGTTGGAGGACACACCCACACCGTAGGAGGTTCTGCCGCTCTTCTCATCCAGCAGGTGGATGTAGCTGACAGCCTTCGCACCGGAGCCGGAGGTCAGGGCATGCTCGGAGTAATCCAGCACCTTGATCTCGATGCCGAGCTCCTGGTCGAGGCCGGCCTGTACGGCATCGATCGGTCCGTTGCCGACGCCGCTGAAGCTCTTCAGCTCGCCGTTGTTCAGGTAGTTGACGGATGCCAGTGTTGTATAGCTGTCGTCGCCGTTCTCGGTATCTGTGGTGCGGATGTTCTTGAAGTGCATCGGCTCCTTGGTCTCGATATACTCGGCCTGGAAGACGTCGAAGATCTGGGTCGGGGATACCTCGCCCTGCTTCTCGGAAATGGTCTGGATATAGTCCGCAAACTCACGCTGCATGCCCTTCGGGAGCTTGTAGCCGAACTGGGAGCCCAGAATGAAGGCTACGCCGCCCTTGCCGGACTGGGAATTGATGCGGACGATGGGCTCGTACTCTCTTCCGATGTCTGCCGGATCGATGGGCAGGTAGGGAACCTCCCAGTACTCTGCGTTTCTGTCCTGCATGGCCTGAACGCCCTTGTTGATGGCATCCTGGTGAGAGCCGGAGAAGGCGGTGAACACCAGCTTTCCTGCATAGGGCTGACGCGGCGGGATCTCCATCTTTGTGCAGCGCTCATAGACCTCCTGGATCTCCCGGACATTCTCGATATTGAGCTCCGGATTCACGCCCTGGGAGAACATGTTGTAGGCCAGCACCAGAAGATCCACATTACCGGTTCTCTCGCCGTTGCCGAAGAGCGTACCCTCGACACGGTCTGCGCCCGCCAGCATGGCCAGCTCAGCGGCAGCCACACCCTCGCCTCTGTCGTTGTGAGGATGTACGGAAACCACCACAGACTCGCGGCAGTGCAGATTATTGGACATGTACTCAATCTGATCCGCATAGACATTCGGCGTATCCATCTCTACCGTGGACGGCAGGTTGATGATCACCTCCCGGCCGGGCGCTGCGCCCCAGGCATCGATCACCGCGTTGCAGATCTCTGCCGCATAGTCCATCTCGGTACCGGTGAAGCTCTCCGGAGAATACTCCAGACGGATCTCGCCGTCGAAGTCCTTCGCATACTTCTTCACGAGCTGCGTGCCGGTGAGGGCAATGTCGATGATCTCCTCCTTGGATTTTCCGAACACCACGTCTCTCTGGAGCACAGATGTAGAATTGTAGATATGCACAATGGCCTTCTTCAGTCCCTGCAGGCACTCGAAGGTTCTGGACAGCAGCTGCTCGCGGCACTGCACCAGCACCTGTACCGTCACATCATCCGGAATCAGCTTCCGCTCGATCAGGTTCCGCAGGAAGTCATACTCGATCTGGCTGGCTGCCGGGAAACCGACCTCGATCTCCTTGAAGCCGAGCTTCACCAGCATGTTAAAGAATTCGATCTTCTCCTCGACGGTCATGGGGTCCACCAGAGCCTGGTTGCCGTCCCGCAGGTCCACAGAGCACCAGATGGGTGCCTTGGTGATCTCCTTGTCCGTCCAGGTTCTCTGGGGGTAACGGAATGCCGGGAATTTCCGGTATCTCTGATACTTCAACATTGCTTTGTCTCCTCTTCTATGTTTTGTAACTGTTTAGCACCGTATCGCTGATCAGATACAGAGTCCCTCCTGCTGCATCACGGCAATGACCTCATCCACGCAGCTCTCGCAGACCTCATTGCTCTCGGCTTCCACCATCACCCGCACCAGGGGCTCCGTGCCGGAGGCCCGCAGCAGGATGCGGCCGTTGTCGCCGAGGCGCTCTGCCACACGCTCCACCGCTGTCCGCACTGCCGGATGCTTCTGGGCGGCTTCCTTGTCCTGCACCCGCACGTTCTTCAGCACCTGCGGATATACCGTGAAGCCCTCGCAGAGCGCCGCCAGACTCTTCTTCTTGCCCAGCACCGTCTCCATGACCTTGATGGAGGTGAGGATGCCGTCTCCCGTGGTGGCGTTCCGCAGGAAAATGATGTGGCCCGACTGCTCACCGCCGAGGGAATAGTCATGCTCGGACATGTTCTCGTAGACGAAGCGGTCGCCCACCTGGGTCTTCTCATAGCGGATCCCGGCCGCATCCAGCGCCTTGTACAGGCCGAAGTTGGACATCACTGTGGTGACAATGGTGTCGTCCTGGAGCTTGCCCCGCTCCTTCATGTAGCAGCCGCAGACATACATGATCTGATCGCCGTCCACAAGGCGTCCCTCATGATCCACGGCCAGGCAGCGGTCGGCATCGCCGTCATAGGCGAAGCCCAGGTCGCAGCCCTCCTCTACCACATAGCGCTGCAGCGCTTCAATGTGGGTGCTGCCGCAGCCCTGGTTGATGTTCAGACCGTTGGGCTCGTTGTGGATCACATGGGTGTCTGCGCCCAGCGCGTCAAACACCGCCTTCGCGCAGGAGCTGGCGGAGCCGTTGGCACAGTCCAGCGCCACCTTCATGCCCTTGAAGGACTTGGTGGCCAGGGAAATGAGATAGCCGATGTAGCGGTTCCGGCCCGCTGCGAAGTCCACAGTGCGGCCGATCTGGTCCCGCTTTGCCAACGGCACCTCCGGGGTCCTGCCGTCCAGATAATCCTCGATCTCGGCGATCACGTCATCGGAGAGCTTCTCGCCGTTCTCATTGATGACCTTGATGCCGTTGTCGTAGTAGGGATTGTGGGAGGCGGAGATCATCACGCCGCAGCTGAAGTCCTCCGAGCGCACGATATAGCTCACGGA
>CAVELT010000189.1:0-3556 GCA_963616545.1 Dysosmobacter segnis
CAGAAAGCACCAGCTGCACGATGCCCTCGATCTGCTCGCTGATGCTGCTTTGAATATTGATCTTTTCCATATCTGAAGCTCCTTTGAATGACGAAACATAAGTGTTCTCTATACTATATCAGAAAGACAGGATAAATCCCAGTTAAATGTGGGAATTGCCCGGAAAAGCGCGGCGGCCGTGCCGTGCGGTTTGTCTTGCAAGTCTCTCTGCGGTTCAGTATAATTTATCCGGGCAAATACCCCCTGGATGAGGATAAGCATAAATGAAATTTACGGAACACAGCATAGAAAATACATTGTACCGGCTGGACAGCCCGCGTACACGGATCTGGCACCGACTGACCCATCTTTTCACCAATCTCTGCCTGATCTGCGGCGTCTCCGGCACGGTGCTGGCACTGGCCTTCGGCTTCGGCATGTTCAAGGGCATTCTGGATTCCGCGCCGGACATCAATTCCATTCACGTGGGCCCCACAGCCTACGCCACGAAAACCCTGGACCGGAACGGCAAGGTGGTGGCCACACTGGTGACAGAGGGCTCCAACCGGGAACGGGTCACCTATGAGGAGCTGCCCAAGGACCTCATCAATGCCTTCGTGGCCATAGAGGACGAGCGCTTCTGGCAGCACAACGGCATTGACCTGAAGTCCATTTTCCGTGCCATCAAGGGCGTGATCTCCGACGATGATTCGGCAGGCGGCGGCTCCACCATTACCCAGCAGCTTCTGAAGAATAATGTCTTTGGCGGGGGTCTCCATGAGGGAACCTTTGAACGCTATGAGCGCAAGCTGCAGGAGCAGTATCTCGCGTTGGAGCTGGAGAATCAGCCGAACCTGGACAAGAAAACCGTGAAGCACAGCATTATCACGGAATATCTGAACACCATCAACCTGGGTGCGAATACCCTTGGCGTCAAGGTGGCGGCAAGACGCTATTTTAATAAAGAAGTCAGCGATCTGACCCTCTCGGAATGCGCCGTCATTGCCTCCATCACCAAGAACCCGACCGCATTGAACCCCATTACGCATCCGGAGAACAATGCGAAGCGCCGGGCGCAGGTGCTGAAGAACCTGCTGGAGCAGGGCTACATTGACGAAAGCCGCTACGAGGAGGCCCTGGCGGATCCGGTCTATGACCGCATTCAGGAGGCCAATATTCAGGTACAGGAGGCCAATACGCCGTATTCCTACTTCACGGACGAGCTGACGGAGCAGGTGCAGGAAACCCTGATGGACCGGCTGGGCTATACGGCAGAGGAGGCGAAGAAGCTGCTGTACTCCGGCGGCCTCACCATTTATACCACCCAGGATCCGGAGCTTCAGGCCATCGTGGACGAGGAGGTCAACAATCCGGACAACTATGACACCACGAAGTACAAGGTGACCTGGCGGCTGACGGTGCAGCATACGGACGGCTCCATTGTGAATTATTCGGAGAACGATCTGCTGCGGTACATGCGGGATGTCCGGGGCATGGAGTTTAACGGCCTCTTCAAGACGGCGGACGGTGCCAAGACCTATATCGAGGAATATAAAAAGAAGATTCTCGCAGAGGATGACAATATCCTGGGCGAGACCTATGACACCACGCTGGAGCCGCAGGTTTCCTTTGTACTGATGGATCCCCATACCGGCGAGGTGCTGGCCATCAGCGGCGGCCGCGGGGAGAAGAAGCAGTCCCTGACCCTGAACCGGGCCAGCAACGTGCTCCGGCAGCCGGGTTCAACCTTCAAGGTGCTGAGCGCCTTTGCGCCGGCCATTGACAAGTACGGGGCCACACTGGCCACCACCTATTATGATGCACCATATACGGTGGGCAACAAGACATTCAAAAACTGGTATTCCCGGGGCTTCCTGGGCTATCAGACCATTCGGGACGGCATCATTTACTCACTGAACATCGTGGCGGTGCGCTGCCTTATGGAGACGGTGCAGCCAAAGAACGGGCGGGCCTTCGCGGAGTCTCTGGGCATCACCTCACTGGTGGATGATGACGAGAATGCAGCGCTGGCCCTGGGCGGCCTCACCAAGGGCGTCAGCAATCTGGAGCTGACCACGGCCTACAGCGCCATTGCCAACGGCGGAAAGCTGAACAAGGCGAAGTTCTTCACGAAGATCCTGGACCAGGACGGCAATGTGCTGATCGATCTTTCGGAGGATGCGCCGGAGCAGGTGATGAAGGAGACCACAGCCTATCTGCTGACCAATGCCATGCAGCAGTCCATGGAAAGCCACACCGCCTATGCGGACTCCATCACCGTGAATTCCACCTCCACCAGGGCGCACTTTGACGGCATGAGTCTTGCCGGAAAGTCGGGTACCACCACCAACAACCGGGATGTCTGGTTTGTGGGATTTTCACCTTATTATATCGGCGGTGTCTGGGGCGGCTGCGACGAGAACCAGTCCCTGAAGGATACCTCCACGGGAGAGTATAACGGCGGTACCGGCTACCACAAGGACATCTGGCGGAAGATCATGCAGCGTGTCCACGAGGGAAAGACGGATACCGGCTTCACACGGCCGGACGGCATCGTGGAGGCCAGCGTCTGCCGGAAGTCCGGCAAGCTGCCGAGCAGCGGCTGCTATCAGGATTACCGCGGCTCTGCGGTGATCTCCGAGCTCTTTGCGGAGGGCACGGTGCCCACAGCGAAGTGCGACCGCCATACCAGCTGGGGCGCGATCTTGATTTCGGAGGAGGACGACAACTGCGACACCGATGACCGCTACTACGCACGGATCGTGGAAACCGAGGAAGATGACGAGGATGACAGCAGTCAGAAGAGCTCGGTGATCATCAGCGATGACGGTCCGGCCGGCGCCGATGACGAGAAGCCCATTGTCTCCAGATCCATGACGAAGGGAAAAAGCAACGAATGAGGTATGTACAGGAATATGCCCGGGGAGAGTACGAGGAGAAGAAGTCCCGCTTTATCGGGGAGCTTTTTCCCATTCATTCCCCGGAGGAGGCAGAGGAGAAAATCGCTGCCGTGCGGAAGAAGTTCTATGATGCGCGGCATCACTGCTATGCCTATGTGCTGGGAGAAAAGGACGAGATCAAGAAGCAGTCCGATGACGGGGAGCCTTCCCAGACGGCGGGACTGCCCATTCTCTCCGTGCTGACGGGCGCGGAGATCCACGATGCGCTTCTGGTGGTGACGCGGTACTTCGGCGGCACGCTGCTGGGCACCGGCGGACTGGTGCGGGCCTATACGGCAGCAGCTAAGGACGCTGTTGACCATGCGGTGCTAATGACGGCGGTGCAGGGCTACCGGGCCTCCGCCGAGCTGGAATATACCCTCGTGGGAAAGCTGAAGTATGCGGCGGAAAAGCTCGGCATCCGGGAGGAGAGCTGCGACTATCAGGAGAAGGTGAAGGCCGTCTGGCTGGTGCCGGAGGAAAGCCTCGAGGCCTTTCAGAAGCAGGTGCAGGCGCTTTCGCTCGGAAGCGTGACTCTTGCAATCGAAAAAGCCCGGTGGTATAATTTCTGAGATTTTTCGCCAAGCGGATACAATGAATAAAAATAGATGAGGATGAAAAGATGATCGAAAAGAGAG
>CAVELT010000190.1:0-3528 GCA_963616545.1 Dysosmobacter segnis
CTTCCCATGCTGCGCAGCTTTCCGCTGCGATAGAGAAGGCTCTCGGTTAATGTGGTTTTTCCCGCATCCACGTGGGCCAGAATGCCGATGACAAGCTGCTTCATTTCATTACCTCCGGGTACTGTTGTCTATCACCGAAAAGTATAACAGATAATCCGGCAAATATGGTATGATGTTCTGAACGAAAGCAAGCGCACAAAGGAGGAATCTTTATGTATATTACCTGTCTGGATCTGGAGGGAGTTTTGGTGCCGGAAATCTGGATCGCCTTTGCGGAGGCCAGCGGCATCCCCGAGCTGAAGCGAACCACCAGAGATGAGCCGGATTATGATAAGCTCATGAACTGGCGCCTGGGCATTCTGAAGGAGCACGGCCTGGGTCTTCGTGAAATCCAGGACACCATCGCCTTCATTGACCCGCTGCCGGGCGCGAAGGAATTCCTGGACGAGCTCAGAAGCTTCTCCCAGGTCATCATTATCTCGGATACCTTCTCCCAGTTTGCCGCCCCTCTTATGAAGAAGCTGGGCAATCCGACCATTTTCTGCAATTCTCTGGAGGTCGCTGCGGACGGCACCATCACCGGCTTCAAAATGCGCTGCGAGAATTCCAAGCTGACCACTGTGAAGGCCCTGCAGTCCATCGGCTTTGACACCATCGCCAGCGGCGATTCCTACAACGACCTGGGCATGATCAAAGCCAGCGCTGCCGGTTTCCTGTTCCGCAGCACGGAGCAGATCATCCAGGACCATCCGGAGCTTCCCGCCTATACCCGCTATGACGAGCTACTCGCCGGCATCAAGAAAGCTGTGAAATCGTTATCCTAGGGATGCAAAAAGAGCGTGTGAAAAACTTCTGTTTTCACACGCTCTTTTTCTGTGTCTGTTTAACAAACGCCGCAGCTTATTCATTTGCTTCCATCAGCGCCCGCAGCTCATCCACCACCATGCCGCAGCTTTTGCCTTCTTCATCAATGACCACATCCGCATACTTTTCGTACAGAGCGCAGCGCTCATTGTAGAGGTCCAGCAGCGTATAACCCTCCGGAATGGCAACACCCCGGTCTACCACATTGCCGATGCGCTGCAGCATTTCCTCATAAGAAATCTTCAGATACACGACAGTAGAAATCTGCTTCAGATGCGCCATCGCCCAGTCCTCATAGCAGATGGAGCCGCCCGGTGCGATCACCGCATTTTCCGGCTGCAGAGACGCCGCCGTATCTCCCTCGACCCGCAGAAAGCCCTCATGGCCTTCTGCAGCGATGATTTCCTTCAGCAGACGGCCGGTCCGCTCCTGAATCACGATATCCACATCGATAAAGCTCATCCCCAGCCGCTTCGCCAGCAGCACACCCACCGTGGACTTTCCGCTGGAGGGCATGCCGATCATGGTAATGTTTTTCATGCTTCCGCTCCTTTACAGCTGCTCCGCATAGAGTGACAGCGGCGGGATCATCTGCTTCTTTCTGGATACCACACCCGGCAGCAGAACCGTGAAGCTGTCTCCCTCTCCGGCCTTCTCACAGTGTACAGAAAAAGCATTGTTCACCAGCGCATCGGCGCCGCTGCCCACGCAGAGCAGATTTGTGCTCTCGTTCAGAATGTTGGTCAGCATCACGAAGCTCATGTCCAGCTTCTCCGTCTCCAGTGCGCCCTCCGCAAAGGACAGCAGCCGGGGTGCCAGCTCCTCCAGCTCCTTCGCATTCAGAGAAGTGACCTGGCTCACGCCGAAGTTGATCTTTCCGGCAGAGAAATGCTTGAAGTCCTGATAGAAGATCTCCGAATCGCTCTTTCCCTTCAGGTTAGAGCCGGCGGAGAACATCTCTACCGCATACTTCTCGATGTCCACACCTGCGATCTCTGCCAGCTTTCGGCCAACCTCCTCATCCAGCGGCGTGCAGGTCGGCGAACGGAAGAGCAGTGTATCGGAAATGATGGCAGACATCAGAAGTCCTGCCGTCTGCGGATCAATTTCGATGCCGTTTTCCTGATACATCTGGTAAATGATGGTGCTGGTGCAGCCCAGGGGCTGATTCCGGAAATACACCGGGCCCAGAGTCTGGATCGTGCCCAGACGATGGTGGTCGATGATCTCCAGAATCTCTGCACATTCAATACCGTCCACTGCCTGCGCTGCCTCATTGTGGTCCACCAGGATCACCTGCTTGCCGTGATTGCCCAGCAGGTTCCGGCGGGAAATCAGGCCCAGATAATGCCCATCCTTGGAGAGAATGGGGAAATCCCGGTGCCGCTTGCTGGCCATGACCTCCCGGATATCCTCCACGAAGTCATCCTCCTCAAAGGTCAGGAGATCCTCTGTCTTCATGAAGTAGCTGATGGGCATGGACTGGTTGATGAGACGGGCTGCCGTATAGGCATCATAGCTGGTCACCATGATGATTCTGCCGCTCTGCTCCGCCAGATTCTTGATGGTGGGAGACACATTGGCACCCTCGCAGACGATGATGCAGTCTGCGCCGTTGTCCAGTGCGGACAGCTGGTTCTCTGCCCGGTTTCCGAGAATGACGATGTCATGCTCCTGAATATAGTAGCTCATCATCTCCGGATTGGCTGCCGCGATGACCACCTTGCCCTCGGTGCAGTAACGTCTCTCGTCACCGCAGACCATGGTAGCCTCCAGGGTTTCCAAGATATTCTTAAACTGGGTATGGGCCTTGGAGATAATGCTGGAATCATAGACATTCATGTAGGATTTCGCAATGTCGCCCACGGTGATGAGTCCCTCCAGCTTGCCGTGCTCGGTCACTGCCGGAATGGTCACGACATTGCCCTCATTCATGCGCATCCAGGCTTCCTTCAGGGAAAGATTTTTCTTCACCCCGGGTGTCTTCCGATACTCGATATCCGAAACCTGCGTCCGCACAGAATTGATGAGCTGCGGCTCTGCCGCCTTGAAATACTTCAGCACAAAGCTGGTCTCCGCATTCAGGCTGCCGGCCCGGCAGGGCACATAGCGGGTGCTGTCGGTCGTTATGTTCTTTAATTTTGCATAGGTAATGGCTGCGCAGATGGAGTCCGTATCCGGATTCCGGTGTCCTGTAACCAGTACCTTTCGTTCTGTATTATGTGGAATCTTTTTTGTCGTCATATACTGTCCCTTTCCATACATGGCTTCTTCAGCCGAATCCGGCACGGCCGGACTGCATCGACAATTGTAACAGCAGGATATAGGGACTGCAACTGTGAATGGAAAAAAGGACAAGAATAGGCGAGTAAATGGTTGTCTCCTTTGGGCATTGTCAACTTTGGGCTGAGCGTCGGCTTGGCCGCCGGGCGCCCAAAGTTGACCACTCGTAATTGTATCAAATGCCACAACAGAGGAGTCCCCGTCGAGACCGAAGTCCCGGCGGGGTAATTATGAAAAATCTATATAGTGTGTTTGTCGAATTTTATGGGAAGCACTTGATTTTCGTCTTTTTGTTCATCGCTTCCGTCTATGGTTATAGAATAATTGGCAGATATGAACAAATTATGAATAGCAAGTAAACATATTGTTAAATGCCTGACA
>CAVELT010000191.1:0-3454 GCA_963616545.1 Dysosmobacter segnis
GGAAGAGCTGCATCAGCTGGGCCTCCTTCCGGGACAGCCGCACGGCATTCACCGCGGACAGCTCCTGCTCCTCCGTGTCCAGCTGCACGTTTCCGAGGGCCAGCTTGGTGGGCGTATAGGCCCCGGCGCGGCGCAGCAGGGAATTGACCCGGGCCACCAGCTCCTTCACCGCAAAGGGCTTCGTCAGATAGTCGTCTGCCCCGGCATCGAGGCCGTCCACCCGGTCCTCCACCTGGGACTTCGCCGTCAGCATGATCACCGGGGTCACATTTCCCGACTGCCTGAGCTCCCGCAGCACCGCAATGCCGTCCTTTTTCGGCATCATGATGTCGAGCAGTATGCAGTCGTAGCTGTTTTCACCCGCCAGCCGCGCTGCCTCCTCTCCGTCATAGGCCGCATCCGTCTCATAGCCAAAATGTCCCAGGACGGCGCAGACCGCCCGGGACAGCTCTCTCTCATCCTCTGCCAATAATAATTTCATACTTTCTTCCTCACTTGTCTGCACAGCGGATCAGCTCCCGGATGGTCTGCATGGAGAGATCGCAGGAGTTCAGCTCGTCCGCGCAGCGCTTCAGCTCCGCTGTGATGATTTCCGTATTCTGAATGGATTTTTTGTACTTGAGCTCATGCTCCAGGCTGGCCCAGGAATCCATGGCCAGGGTTCGAAGCTGAATTTCCACATAGAACTGCCCCGGATTTTCTCCCCGGATATCCTGCAGAGGCGCCGTTACCTGCAGGATCATGTGATAGCTCCGGTAGCCGTTGGGCTTTGCGTTGCGAATATAATCCTTCTCCTCCACCACCTGGAAGCCGGGCGTATTTCGAATATACTCTACATTTTTAAAGACATCATCAATGAAGCGGCAGACCACCCGGATGCCGACGGCATCATGCATTTCCAGCAGCACCGACTCCGCCGTCTCCGGCAGTCCCTTGCGGCGGCACTTCTCCCGGGCACTGTCCTCCGCCTTCACCCGCGCGAGAATATGCTCATAGATCGAATGCCCGCTTTTCTCCTTCTCCGCCCGGTTATGCTCTGCGAGCTGCGCCAGCACCTGCTGCTTCACCGCCTCCAGATTCTCCCGCTGCCCGCCGTAAATGCTTTCATCCTGCTTTTCCAAAATAAACTTCCTCATTCCCTGTAAACTCTATACAACAAGGGCAGTATAGCACGCGGCTGTGATTTTTATGTGATGTCCGAACTTATTCTTGCCAAAGCTTCGGCGGATTGACTATAATCGAGCAGGCAAGTAAGCGAAAACAACCAAACACAGTACAGCAACCAAAGACGGTTCAGGAGTTCCCATTGACAAAGACAGAAGAATGCAGAAAAAATTTACTGGATGAGGTATGGGCAGAGCAGGATACGGCCTATGACCTGATGGCCGAGTATGACAGTCTGCCCCATCATTACGGTGACAATATCATGTATCAGGCGGAGGGGCAGATCATCGATCTCATTGCGGCCAACCCGGATATAACGATCACGGATCTTGCACAGCGGCTTCGCAAAACCACCAGCGCCTGCTCCCAGCTGGTGCGCCGGCTTCGGGAAAAGGGCTGGATCGAGCAGACCCGGAATGCCAGAAACAACCGGCAGTTTAATCTGAAGCTGACCCCCGCCGGAGAATCTGTATACAATGACCATACCGCCTTCTGTAACGATTGCCGGGAAAAAGCCTTCGCGCTCCTGAGCCGCTTCACGGAGGAGGAGCTTCGTCATCATATCGCCGTGCAGCAGGCACTGAACGAGGCCTACCGGGGCGATATCCGGCGAAGCCGGGCAAAATTCGAATAAATATGCACAAAAAGAAGCTGCCGTCTTAATCCATTCTGCTGAAAGTTAAGCTGCTTAACAAAAACCGCTTGCAATCCGCAGAGGCCAATGTAAAATGAAGCTAATTAACAGTTAAGCGTCTTAACTGTTTGGCAGAAAGCGCTTTTGTTTCCATTGTCAACGCAAAAAGGATTAGGAGGTTACTTTTCATGGCAGCTCAGGGAAGCTCAACGAAACAATTAAAACAAACCCTAGGCTTCGGGGATCTTTTAAGCACCGCCATCGGTCAGATCATCGGCGCCGGCATTATGACACTTTTGGGATCGGCCATCGCACTGACGGGGCGCTCGGTCCCCCTGGCATTTCTGATTTCCGCCATCGTGGTGGTCGGCTATGCCATTCCGAAGATACTGATCTGCGGTGCCGCCAGAGTGAGAGGCGGCGAATATACCATGGTGGTCATGCTGGCCGGCAAGCGCATGGGCGGCATCTATACCGTGGTCAATACCCTCAGCAATCTTTCTCTCGCGATGTATTCCCTTTCCTTTGCCAGCTACTTCATTTCTCTTTTCGGCTTCGGAAATGAGAAGGTCATCGCCCTCATTGTCACAACGATCTTTTTCGTGATCAACATCATCGGCGTTGACGTGATGGCAAAGTTCCAGAACATCATCGTCGTCCTGCTCTGCATCGCCCTCGGCGTCTTTGCCGCCTTCGGTGCCGCGCACATTCAGCCGGATTACTTTTCCAACGGCTTCCTGACCGGCGGCATCGGCGGTCTGCTGCAGGCCGGCGGTCTCCTCACCTTTGCCGTGGGCGGCGCCACTGTCGTGGCCAATCTGTCCGCCGAGGCCAAGAATCCCACCCGTGACATTCCCATCGTGATCCTGGTGGCTACTCTGATCGTCGCCGTGATCTACGGTGCTGTCGGCATCGTTGCCGCCGGTGTGCTTCCTGTCGAGCAGGTAGCCGGCGAGAACCTCGCCAAGGTGGCCGAGCAGGTGCTGTCCCGCCCGCTGTACGTTTTCTTCATTGTATGCGGTGCCATGTTTGCCCTGATCTCCACCCTCAATGCGCAGTTCGCCTGGGCCACAAAGCCCATCCTGCAGGGCTGTGATGACGGCTGGCTCCCGCAGCAGCTGGCTTATCTGCATCCGAAGTTCAAGACGCCCGTGATTCTGCTGGGCATTCTGTATGTCCTAGCGGTGATCTGCATTGTCTCCGGTCTCTCCATCAGCATCCTGGGCAACCTGACGCTGATCATGACCACCCTGGCTGTGCTGATCATCAGCATTTTCACCTGGAAGCTGCCGCAGGTTTGCCCCACCGGCTGGGCCAACTCCAAGTTCAAGTGCAGCAATACCATGCTCTGGATCATCGTGGTGATCTCCACAGCCTGCGCCGCCTTCAACATTTACATCAACGTGATTCAGCTCTCCAAGGGCCTCATCATCGGAAATGTGGTGCTTCTGGTGCTGTCCGTTATTTTCACCGAGCTTCGGCTGAAGAAGGTGACGGTGGAGCCGAGCTTCGAGGAGCTGGGCAGCGAAAACGAGTAAGGAAATGCATTTGCATATAATGTGCTGTTTAGCACCGCATCGCTAAACAATTACCACATAAGAAAGGATGGAAACAGATGAAATACGATTTTGAAACAGTGGTCTCCCGAAAGAATAC
>CAVELT010000192.1:0-3436 GCA_963616545.1 Dysosmobacter segnis
TCCCGGGGCGCCCGCAGCACCCGCTCCGTGGTGAAGCCGCCGATGTTTCCCGGAATGCCCGTATTGGGGATGGCGGAGCCTGTATACAATACACGTCCCAGGGTATGCCCCCGCTTGGTTTCGACCACTGCATGACAGTCCGCACCGGCCGTAAAGCCCGGTCCCACACCGATAACTACCGGTGCATCCGCCATTTTTGTTCCCGTATTCCGCTTGGCCAGAATGGCATCCACCTCCGCATCCGGCCGGAGGCTTCGACAGATCAGGCCCTCCGGGTCCGGCAATACGGCAATGCAAGCTCCCGCCAGTATTGTCCGTGCCTCCTCCGCGGTCTCTGCCCGCAGTGCTCGGATGCCCTCTACCTCAGCCTCTCCCAGGCGAATGGCCTCGGAAAAGCAGACAGAACGCCGCACAGCGCTCGGCACCGGCAGCTCCGACATCACAACCGAAAGCCCGGCACGATACATCCGCACCGCTATGCCGCTGGCGAGATCCCCGGCACCTCTGATATACACCAACATTCCTTCTTCCTCCTTAAAGCCGCTGTGATTGCACTCATCGCATTGATTCCGTTAATTGTTTTGATTGCATTGATTGTATATATTCCGCTGCGCGGCGCAAGGCAAAGCGATGCAGCGGTGCTAAACGGCTACCATTTCCCTAGCAGCTATCCCCACAGCATGCGAAGATAATAGCCGGAGGGGGACAGCTTCCCGGCAATCACAGACCGAAACATTTCTTTCTCCTCCGGCGGCATCATAAAGCAGAGCCCGCAATCCGCCGTAATATCTGTCGGAATGGGGATCAGACGCCCCTGTACCCCGGCCTCCCGGCACAGCTGCTCGCAAAGCAGAGCATCATGGGTACTGCCGAAGGCCGCCACCAGCTTCTCACTTTTTTCCAACATTTTCCCTCCGGATTTCTGTGCTGAGCTCGCACGGATTTGCAATGGAATTTGCTGCTTCGCAGTGCAAATCCGACGCAGAAAACGCTTTCATCAACGTTTTTCTAGCCTTGCAGCATCGCACGGATCTCCCGCAGAGCCTGCACGGCCGCCTGCACTTCGCGTTCCTCTGTGAAGAAGCCGAAGCTGAAGCGCACGGCTCCTGTGTCCCGGGTGCCCAGGGCCGCGTGCATCCGGGGCGCACAGTGCCCGCCTGCCCGTACCTCAATGCCGTAGTGGGAGGCCAGAATTTCCGCCAATTCCCCGGAACCGATGCCCGCCAGATTCAGACTCACAATGGGCGCATGCTCCGCCGTCTCCGGGAAGCCCCGAAAATCACCGTATGTCGTGACCCCGGGGATCTCCCGCACACCGGCATAAAACGCTGCCGTCAGTTTCTCCAGCCGTTTCTGCACCTTGTCCACACCAGTCTCCTGCAGGAACCGCACCGCTGCCAGCAGACCGCAGAGTCCCGGTCCGTTCAGGGTTCCCGCCTCCAGATGCTCCGGATAGGCCGCCGGCTGCTCTTTTTCAAAGGAAAGGATCCCGGTACCGCCGGAAATCAGCGGCCGCAGCGAAACCGTCGGCGACAGCAGCAGACCGCCGGTGCCCTGGGGTCCCATCAGCGCCTTGTGCCCCGTAAAGCAGAGCACATCAATGCCGTCTCCCTCCATATGAATGGGCCGTTCCCCGGCCGTCTGTGCCGCGTCCAGTATAAACAATGCCCCATGCCGGTGCGCAATGGCCGACAGCCTCTGAATATCCAGTACATTTCCTGTCAGATTCGAGGCATGGGGACAAACCAGCGCCCGCGTATTCGGGCGAAACAGCGCCTCCAGGGCTTCATAGGAGATGTTCCCCTGCGCATCCGCTCCGGCGAAATCCACTGCCGCGCCCTGTTTTTCCAGAAGATAAAGGGGACGCAGCACGGCATTATGGTCAAGATCTGTGGCAATCACATGATCACCCGGCTGCAGCAGGCCAAAAAGCACCAGATTCAGTGCCTCGGTCACATTTTTTGTGAAGATCACCCGCTCCGGGTGCGAAAAGCCGAAGAACTCTGCCAGGACCGTCCGCAGTGCCGTGATTCTTCTCGCCATGGACAGAGAACTTTCATTCACACCCCGGGCGGCGCTGCCGTATTGAAGCGCTTCCACCATAGCTGATGCCACCGCCTCCGGCTTCCGCAGGGAAGTGGCCGCATTGTTGAGATAGATCATCAGATCCGCACGCACTTTCCGGCCTTCGCCATGGTCTCGCAGATGTCATACATGTTGGTGACGATGCCGACCGCCAGCTGCTCCTTGATGCCGTAAAAATCAAGGCAGGTGCCGCAGGTACGGATATCCACACCCCGCTCTGCCAGCGCCCTGATGTCTGCCAGAGACTCTGATCCCTCCACCGTCAGCTTCGCACCGCCGTTAAAGAAGAGAACAACCTTCGGCAACAGCTCGTCCGGCAGCTGGGCCAGGGCATAAAGATAGCCCTTGATCAGCACCTTGCCGAGCTGTGGATCGCCCTGCCCCATTTCATTGGTGCCGATGGCCGCCACAAAGGGGCCGGCAGACTGTCCCAGACTCTCGGGAGAACAGTAATTTTTCGCCTCCTGCTCGGCGGAAAGCGTCGTTTCTCCGACATTTCCCTCCGGTGTCAGCGTCAGCAGAAATGCCCCATTCTTCTCCGAAACCGCAACGCTGCACTTCTTCTCCGCTGCCATCCGCTTCAGGTTCTCCACCGCTGCCCGGTTGTCCACCTCCACCTCCAGCACTTCTCCTGCCGGAAGTTCTTTCAGGGCCTTCAAGGACAGCACTACAGGCTGCGGGCATGGCTTCTTCTTGCAATCCAGATACATAATTTCTCCTTATCCGTACCGTTGCCAGTACTATAAAATTCGCGTATAGTGTCCTTATTGTAGCACGCAGGGAGGAACAAAACCATGACACAATTACATTTTTCCGCGGCACTGGACGTCCGTCCCGGCATCACCTCGATCATCGGCAGCGGCGGCAAAACCACCCTGCTGCGCACACTGGCGGCGGAGCTTTCGGATCATGCCCCCGTGCTCCTCACCACCACAACGCATTTCCTGCCCTTCCCGGAGTATCCTTTGATCGATACGGCTTCGATGGGGGAGGATAATGCCTTCGGTTCAAAAAACGAGGCTGCGCTCCTCTCCCGGGTCCTCCGGGAATCAGAAGACCTGCTGGCCCGGGGACATCGAATCGTGGTACTGGGCAGCCGTATCTCACCGGAAAACGAAAAAGCCGCCGGGCAGCTGTCAAACAGCCCGACGGTGACAAAGCTTTCAAAGCCCCTTCTTTCTGATTTCCGCCCTCTCCTCCGCCGCTTTCCTTATATCCTGGCGGAGGCAGACGGCTCCCGGCGTCTTCCATTGAAGGCCCATGCCGCCCATGAGCCGGTGATCCCCGCGGGCAGCCAAAAAAGCATTCTGGTCGTGGGTGCCTCCGGCATCGGGCAGCCCCTGGATACAGT
>CAVELT010000193.1:0-3431 GCA_963616545.1 Dysosmobacter segnis
GATTCACCTCCGTGATATGGGCCATGGTGGCCGCAAAGGAGGAGCCCACGGAGCCCCGGGAGCCCACGAGGTAGCCGTCCTCATTGGACTTGTCCACCAGCTTCTGGGCGATGATGTACATCACGGAGTATCCGTTTGAGATAATGGAGGTGAGCTCGGTTTCCAGGCGGTCCTCCACAATCTTCGGCAGCTCCGGTCCGTACATGCGGTGGGCCGTTTCATAGCAGATCTCTCTGAGCTGCTCATCCGAATGCTCGATCACCGGCGGGCACTTGTCCGGCCGCACCGGCTTAATGCTGTCGCACATATCGGCAATGCGGTTCGGATTGTCGATCACCAGCTCCCGGGCCCGGTTGGGCTCCAGATAGTCGAATTCCGCCAGCATTTCCTCCGTGGTACGGAAGTAAAGACAGGCATCACTCTCCTCCTCGTCGAAGCCCCGGCCTGCCATGATGATCTTCCGGTAAATGTCGTCCTCTGGGTCCACATAGTGGGCGTCACAGGTGGCGCAGCAGGGCTTTCCCAGCTGATCCGCAAGGGACAGGATGTGCAGATTATAATCGATCAGATCCTGCTTTGTGCTTGCCGAATAACGATCCGAGGCCAGCATGAAGTCATTGTTGGACAGAGGCTGTACCTCGAGATAGTCATAGAAGGAGGCAATGTCCAGAAGCTGTGCCTCGTCAGCCCCGCGGATCATGTTCTGGAAGAGCTCGCCCATGACGCAGGCACTGCCGATGATGAGTCCCTCCCGCCGCTGCTTGAGCAGGGATTTGGGAATCCTTGGCGACTTCCGGAAATAGGTCAGATGACTCTCCGAGATCAGGCGGTAGAGGTTGATGCGGCCCACATCGTTTTTGGCCAGCAGAATGATATGATAGCTCGGCAGCTTCATGACATTCGACGCATGGTCAAACTCCAGTTTGTCGATTTCCGACAGTTTCTCTACGCCCCGGGCCTTCAGCATTTCAATTTCTTTGATATAGATCTCTGCGGTGCAGCCGGCATCGTCCACGGCCCGGTGATGATTCTCCAGTGTGATCTTCAGATCCTTCGCCACCGTGTCCAGCTTGAAGCGGTTGAGATGCGGCAGCAGCAGCCGGGAAAGGCCCACCGTATCGACAATGGTGGGGTCAAAGGAAAGTCCCAGTTTCCGGGCCTTGGCACGAATGAAGCCGGTGTCGAATTCCGCGTTGTGGGCCACAATCACCGCAGAGCCGCACCACTCCAGGAAGCGGGGCAGCACCAGCTCAATGGGATCCGCCGACATTACCATAGAATCGTCTATGCCGGTGAGCTGCGTAATGCGGAAGGGAATGGGCGTTTTGGGATTCACGAAAACATCCATTCTGTCGATGATCTCGTTGCCCTGCAGCTTCACGGCGCCGATTTCGATGATGTGATCGTCGGTCGCGCTGAAGCCCGTGGTCTCAATGTCGAAGACCACCGTCAGCTCCTCCAGTCCCTGACCCTGATCATTCGTCACGATGGTCTGGAGATCGTCCACCAGGTAGCCCTCACAGCCGTAGATCAGCTTAAAATCCTTGTCATGTCCCTTCTTTTTAAGATAAATCGCCGCATCCGGAAAGGCCTGCACCACACCGTGGTCCGTAATGGCCATCGCCTTCATGCCGAAGGACAGGGCGGTATCGATGTAGTCGTTCACGTCCGACACGCCGTCCATATCCGACATTTTCGTATGCAGATGCAGCTCCACCCGCTTTTCTCTGGCGTTGTCCTGCCGCTTCTCCCGCTTCAGACTGAATTTTTTGATGCCGGAAATGTGAGAAAGCTCCAGCTCCCGGTCGTAGGTATCGAACTCTATGACGCCCTTCACGGAAATGTCCTTGCCGGCCGCAAGAAAGGCATGGGCCTGGTCCAGGTCCTCATCGTCCACAAAGATCTTGGAGGCAATGGAATCCGTATAATCCGTGAAGGAGAAGCTCAGGATGTTCTTGCCGGTGCGGGTGCGCCGCTCGTCCACCATGAGGATCCGGCCTGCCAGCACCACTGTGCCGCTGGCTTCCGTCACCTCGGAAATGGGGATCGGCTCCTCATAGAAGTCCCGTCCGTACAGCACCTCCTCGGACTCCGAGCGCTTGAAGGCAAACTTCCGCCGGCCGCCCTCTCCCTGCCGGAAGCGGTCGCCGCCGTTCTTCATCTGCGGGCTCTTCACAGGCTTCTGCCCGGTGCTGCCCTGCGCATTGCCTTGTCCGTTGGCCGCTGCGCTGCTCCGGGACACATCGTTTCCTCCCCGGACTCCGCTTCCTGCCGAAGCTGAGGTGCCGTTCTGCGGAGCCGTCACCGCCTGTGGTGCTGCCGACAGAAGATCCAGATCTGATGCCGCCAGCATTGCCGTATCCATGTTAAAGGGATCCGCTGCCGTCATGAATTTTTCGTTCTTCGGCTTCCGGGCCGCGGTCTCCTTGGTATGACCGCGCAGCTCTGCCGGCACATAGCTCCTGTCATACTGCTGCACTTCTGTCTCCCGCTTCACCTCCTCGTAAAGAAGCTTGAGACACAGCTCCACCCCGCAGCGCTCCTCAAAGATCCGCGTCAGGGCATGAGAAAAGTCCCGCTCCCGGCTCTTGTAGAGATGGGAATTCGGGATGGTCAGCTCCAAGGTATCCTCGTCCTGCCACCGAAGACCGGCAACGCTCAGCATATTGTAGAGCAGAATATCCCGGTCCCGGAGCTCCGTGCGGATAGAATCCCCGTACATATCGTAGAGAGACTGCGCCTTGTACTGAGCAGACAGCCTGAATTTCTCCATGATGCGCACCGTCAGCTTCTTTCCGCTGAACAGCTGACTCTTGATGGCATTTTCCGCTTCCTTCACCGCTGTCTTCTCAATGAGATGCTGACTCACGATATAGATCTTAAGCTCCGTGTGCTCACGACTGATGGTCACGCGGACAACAGAAACGTCCTGAAACAGGGCTTCTGTTTCAGGACGCAGTGTCAATGCTTCAAATACCTCAAAGAATTTCTTCATGTACTGCCGCTCTCCTGTCCTTAAAGCTTTTCGAGCTCCTCGCGCAATACCGTCAGAAGCTCCGCCTCCGGCACCTTCCGGATGATCTCTCCCTTCTTGATCAGAAGACCCTCGCCGATGCCTCCCGCGATGCCGATGTCTGCCTCTCTCGCCTCACCGGGTCCGTTCACCACGCAGCCCATGACAGCCACCTTCAGATCCTTCTCGTCGAATTCCTCCACCATGGTCTGCACCTTGTCCGCCAGACTGATGAGGTCAATGTTGGTGCGTCCGCAGGTGGGGCAGGATACCACGGTGACACCGCCCCTGCGAAGTCCCAGCGTCCGGAGAATCAGCTTAGCCGACTTGATCTCCTCCACGGGATCCGCCGACAGGCTCACCCGGATGGTGTTGCCGATGCCCTGGGACAGGATCATGCCGAGACCGATGGCAGATT
>CAVELT010000194.1:0-3419 GCA_963616545.1 Dysosmobacter segnis
TGATGTCAGAATAGGCCATGTCGTTGATGATGAGGAAATGATATTTCTGTGCATAACGGATCACCTCCTCATACATGGATTTCGGTGCGGCAGCGCCCACCGGGTTGGAGGGATAGGAGAGCACGATATACTTTGTGCGCTGCAGGATCTCCTCAGGGATTTCAGAAAGCTGCGGCAGAAAATGATTTTCCTTTGTCAGCTCGTAGTAGTGAATTTCCGCGCCGCCGAGATAGGAGCCCGCTTCGAAGATGGGATAGCCGGGATCCGGGAGCAGAACGCAGTCTCCGGGATTCAGCAGCGCCATGCCGAGATGTCCCATGCCCTCCTGGGTGCCGTGAACGCCGGTGATCATAGTGGGCGTAATCTCCACCCCGAAACGACGTTTATAATAAGAAACCAGACTGTTCAGCAGTTCCTCGCTGTCGACCAGTGAATACTTGTAATTCTCCGGATCCCGGACAGCGGCTTCCACCGCCTCCATGACATGCTTCGGCGGGCGAAAATCCGGTGTGCCCACAGAAAGATTATAGACCTTCCGTCCGGCCTTCAGAAGCGCGGACTTCTTCTCATCCATGGCAGCGAAAATGCCGGTGGAAAAGTGATCGAGACGATCGGCATGTTTATATTCCATAGTATAGACCCCACTCTTTTGTGTGCTTGGTTTACAGACATTTTACTATTATAGCACAACAGAGAAAATAAGGTGAAAAACTTCATGCGAAACAGAAGGTCATAGTGTATACTGGGAACATATTTATTCATGAGGAGGCAGAAAGGTATGGAAAAGGATCTGACGCAGGGAAGTGTCTGGAAGGGTGTGGTGTTATTTTCTCTCCCTTATTTCCTTTCCTATTTTCTGCAGACCCTCTACGGGATGGCAGACCTCTTTATCATCGGCCAGTTTGACGGGGTAGCTGCCACCACGGCGGTTTCCATCGGCTCCCAGGTGATGCATATGCTGACCGTCATGCTGGTGGGCCTCGCCATGGGCACCACCGTCTGCATCGGGCAGGCCGTCGGTGCCAGACAGGAGCGGGAAGCCGGGCGGGCCATCGGCAATACCGCGATCCTGTTTGCCGCGCTGGCAGCGGTGCTGACGGCAGTGCTGTTCTTTCTGGTGGGACCCATTGTGTCGATCATGTCCACACCGGCGGAGGCCGTGGCGGGAGCCCGGCAGTATCTCCGGATCTGTTTTCTGGGCATCCCCTTCATTACCGCATACAACGTGCTGAGCTCCATTTTCCGGGGGAAGGGCGACAGCAGGAGCCCCATGTACTTTATTGCACTGGCCTGCGCCTGCAACATCGCCCTGGACTATCTTTTCATGGGCGCGCTGCATATGGGCCCGGCCGGCGCGGCACTGGGCACCACCATGGCGCAGGCCGTCAGCGTAGCGGCAGCGCTTACCGTCATCCTGAAGAGGAAAATGCTGGCGGTGCAGAAGGCGGATTTCCGCCCCTTGCCGTCGATGCTGCAGCAGCTTCTGAAGATTGGCGTGCCGGTGGCGCTGCAGGATGGCTTTATTCAGGTCTCCTTCGTGCTGATCACAATCTTTGCGAACCAGAGAGGGCTTACGGATGCGGCGGCAGTGGGCATCGTGGAGAAGATCATGAGCTTTGTCTTCCTGATCCCCTCCTCCATGCTCTCCACTGTGTCGGCGCTGGGCGCCCAGAACATCGGCGCCGGAAAGCCGGAGAGAGCCGTTTCTGTCCTGCGCTGTGCCATCATGATGGCCGTGGGCCTGAGCCTCTGCTTTGCTGTGGGCGCCCAGCTGGCGGCGGAAAATGTCGTCGGGCTCTTCACCACGGACAGTGCGGTACAGATCGCGGGGGGCCAGTACCTGCGCAGCTATATCTGGGACGGCGTTTTCGGCGGCATTCAGTTCAGCTTCAGCGGCTACTTCTGTGCCCTGGGACGGTCGGAGCTATCCTTCCTGCACAACCTGCTTTCGATTCTGATGGTGCGGCTGCCGGGCGCTTATTTCGCATCCAAGGTGGTGGGTACATTGTTCCCGATGGGCTTTGCCTCCGCCTGCGGCTCGCTGCTTTCCGACATCATCTGCCTCATCGCCTTTTTCTGGCTGAAGCGGCAGGCAGGCACCGGAAAAAGGGACAAGACGGCGTCATAAAACAGATACGACTTTTTGAGGCTTAACGTAAAGGAGAAATACAGAATGGAGAATACAAAACAGACAGCGGAGGCGGTACTGGAAAAGCTGCGGGAGGGCAATCAGCGGTACCTGACAGCGCATCAGAACCCCGGCGACATTTCCCCGGCCATCCGGCTGAAAACAGCCGTGAAGGGGCAGAAGCCCTGTGCCATCGTCATTACCTGCTCGGATTCCCGGGTGATCCCGGAGAGCATCTTTTCAGCCGGCATCGGCGAGCTCTTCGTCATCCGGCTTGCAGGAAATGTCATCGACCGGCACCAGCTGGGCTCCATCGAATACGCAGAGCACCACCTGCATTGTCCTCTGCTGCTGATCATGGGACATACCAACTGCGGTGCCGTCGGGGCTGTGCTGGAGCATAACCGCGAGGACGAGGGCTTCATCCGCTACATACTGGATGACATTGCGGAGGCCGTCGGCGAGGAAAAGGATCCCTATGCGGCCTGCGTGAAAAATGTGCAGCACAGCATCCGCCGGGTGGAGGAGAGCTTCGAGATTCAGCAGGATGAGGAGAAGCTGGGCCTGAAGGTCGTCGGTGCAGTCTATGACATCGAAAGCGGAAAGGTGGACTTTCTTTGACGGAGGTGAACAGAAAAGGGGCGCGGATCGTAAGAGGAGAGCGGCTTCAGAGTGAGGCGCTTTCCCTGTATACCGCATACAATGAGAATCAGCTCCGGCATATCTATGAACCGGAGCCCGGCGTCTTCATTGCGGAAAGTCCCAATGTGATCGAGAGAGCTTTGCAGGGCGGCTATGAAGCCCTGTCTTTTCTGGTGGAGGAGGGAGAGCTGCCGAAGGCAGAGACTGTGCTGCAGCTCGCTGCCGGGGTGCCGGCCTATGTATTGCCGGCGGCAGAATTCCGGCAGCTGACGGGCTTTCCCATGACCCGGGGACTGCTCTGCGCCCTGCGGCGCCGACCCCTTCCCGCGGCGGAGGCGGTACTCCGGGATGCCCGCCGGATCGTGGTGCTGGAAAATGTCGTCAACCCCACCAATGTGGGCGCGATCTTTCGTTCCGCGGCTGCCCTCGGCATGGATGCGGTGCTGCTCAGCAGCGGCTGCAGCGATCCTCTGTACCGGCGCGCGGCCAGAGTCAGTATGGGAACGGTGTTCCAGATTCCCTGGACCTTTTTTCCGAAGAAAAAGGGAGCGCAGAAGGGGGCGGATACGGAAATGCTGCGTCAGCTGGGCTTTCAGGCGGCTGCCCTCGCACTGCGGGACGACAGCATTGGCATAGAGGACCCGCGGCT
>CAVELT010000195.1:0-3341 GCA_963616545.1 Dysosmobacter segnis
GAAGGTACAGCTGCTGCAGCTGGAGAAGGTGGACATGAGCAGATTCTTCGTGCCGGGAAAAAAGGGGCAGTAAATAGTTTCTGTGCAAAAAAGGAGCCGGCGTAAAAGCCGGCTCCTTTTGGCAGTATAAGGGAGACGCTGATTAAAGCTCAGCCGCCGAATGTATGGCTGCGTGAAAGGGTATCCTTGCCCGGCTGCTTTTTCACTGAGATGCTGTTTCTGCGGTGAGGAGCGTTAACCGGCTTTTCGAATTCCTTTTTTAATGTATTCATCGTAATGGCTCTCTTGTTTGCTGCAGCACGCTTGGCTGCGACAGCTGCGTCCAGTGCCGCCTTCTTTTGCGCCTCTTCCGTACGCAGCTGAAGACCCTTGTAGGCTGCTGCGCCCGGCCGCAGGGCTTCGCGCAGCCGGATAGCCATATTCATTCGGTTGCCGCGAACACTGTAGTTTTCGTTTCGGTTAATGTAGGCGTTTGCCGCATTGTAGGCATTGTTATAGAGCGTGGTAAGCGTTAAGGTCTGCGCTTCATTTAACTTCGTCTGATCCGCCGGAAGTCTGTCGGTAAACTTCTTCAGCGCCTTTAAGCTGTTTTCAAGAGCATCGAAGTAATGTGAATTCACGACAAAGACACTTTTGGTGCTCTTTAAAAGATTCATCATTTCATTTACGTCTTTTTTCTGCTCGGCGGTTTTGGTCAGGTGGGCGCGCAGCATGACCTTCTGCAGCTGGGCAGATGAATCGAGCTTTGTCGCCTCACGTTTGTTATTCATACCGCGCATGCCGGCTTCAATACGATCGAACTCATTTCGCAGCGGCAAGACATGATGGAAGTCGTAGATATCCTGTGTGAGACTTTTGATGGATCTGTTCAGGAGCTTGGCGTTTTTGGTCTCCAGGTCGTCAAAAGAGCGAAGCGAGAGATTCTCTTCGGCGAAAAGGGTTTCCATAAGGTTTGAAGCATCTTCTCTGAGGTTTATAAGCTTCTGCCGATTATCCGGCAACTGTCCGTCCTTTTCCAATTTGCTGACTATTGTGAATACATCATTAAGCGCAGAGGTGAAATCCTGAAACTCCTGCTCGCCTCGGAATACTTCTGCTCTGTCCTGCGGGGACAGGTTCTGCAGCTCCTTCTGAATGTAGCTGATATTTTCCTTTAACTGTCTGATTGTGCCTGCCATGATATTTGTCCTCCTTGGGTTTTTAATATAGTTGATTTTGCTTGCGCTTTTTTGTTTCTCTTGTTTGTGACTGCAGTATGCCACAGGAAGGGACACAAAACAGTTACACTTTTTCTGTTTTTTCGCTGTTTTACTTTTCTGCCGTTTCGGCTTATACTCAAAGCCATGCGACTGTACGTTATGGTGCTAAACAGCTACACGTTATGAATATTTGAGAAATGAGGACAGAATATGTGGATCATAGCAGGATTGGGAAATCCGGAGCGAAAATACGACAATACACGGCACAATGCAGGCTTTGCAGCGATCGATGCCCTGCTGCGGGAGCAGGGAGACCTGAAGCTGAACGACACGAAGTTTGACGGTGCCTATTGTAAGTGCACGATCGAGGGGGAGAGCGTCCTTTTGGTGAAGCCCCTGACCTATATGAATGAGTCCGGCCGCTGTCTCGCGCCTCTGGCCAACTTCTACAAGATTCCGCCGGAGCAGATCATCGTGATTTCCGATGACATTACTCTGCCGGTGGGACAGCTCCGGGTGCGGCCGAAGGGCTCGGCAGGCGGACACAACGGCCTGAAGTCCATCATTGCCTGCCTCGGCACCGAGAACTTCCCCCGGGTGCGTGTCGGCGTCGGCGCGAAGCCGGATTATATGGATCTCGCCGCCCATGTGCTGGGCAAGTTCAACCAGACCGACGAGCGTGTCATGGAGGAGAGCTACCTCGAAGCCGGGGAAGCCTGCATGGACATCCTCACCAAGGGCTGTGCCGCGGCCATGAACCGCCACAACATGAAGAGGGAAGCCTGATGTACAATCCTCTGGCCTATACGGCGGAATTTGAGGCGGTTTCCCGGGCACTGCAGCGGGGGCCTGCGGCAGTGACGGGACTCACGGAGCCGGCGAAGGCCCTGCTGATCGGCGCCCTGACAGAAGAAAAAACGTCGCCCTGGCGGCTGGTTCTGGTCCGGGACGAGCAGCAGGGAAAGCGGCTTCAGCGGGATCTCCGGGCGCTGTCGGAAAACAGCTGGTACTACCCGGCAAAGGACCTCCTTTTTTATCAGGCGGATACCCAGGGAACCCTCCTGACCCGTCAGCGCGTGGAGGTGCTGCGGCATCTTCTGGAGGATCCGCGCGGCACGATCGTCACCACCATAGATGCGCTCATGGACCGGATTTCCGGGAAGGAGAGTCTGCAGGAGGCCCGTCTTTACATCGAGCCCGGTGCGGTGATGGAAATGTCGGCGCTCGCGGCGAAGCTGCAGCGGCTCGGCTATGAACGGGTGGCCGAAGTGGAGGCCATGGGGGAGTTCTCCATTCGCGGCGGCATCGCCGACATTTTCCCCTTCAGCATGGAAAACCCGGTACGGGTGGAATTCTGGGACACGGAGGTAGATAATCTCCGTGCTTTTGACGTGGAATCCCAGCGCTCCCTGGGAAACCTGGAGGCAGCGGAAATTTTCCCGGCAAAGGAAAGCCTCTCCGGGGCGCAGGAGGTGAGTCTTCTGGACTATTTTCCGGAGAACAGCCTCTTTGTGCCGGACGAGCCGGACCGGCTCCTGGAGCGGGGACAGGCGGTGGAGACGGAATTCACCGAGAGCCTCGCGGCCCGGGGTGATGCCGGCAGCGCAGACGGAGAGGAGAGGCTTCGCCCGATTTACAGCGCAGAGGAGGTGCTGCAGCGTCTGACGGAACGGCATTTTCTGGCCCTGTCCTCCCTCGGCAGCAATCTGCAGTGCGTTGCCGCCAGGCTGCAGGGCAGAGAAAGCATTTCCCTGGAGACGGCGGCAGTGCCTGCCTATAAAAACAGCCTGGAGCTGCTGTTGGCGGACCTCCGCCGCTGGCAGAAGGAAAAGTATGAGATCATTCTGCTGAGTGTTTCCCGGACCCGGGCTTCCCGCCTGGCTCAGGAGCTTAGGGATTACGGGCTTCATGCCTACTGTCCCGACGAGGGAGAGAAGGAGCAGGAGGAGAATCGGGGCGCCGTCAAGGTGCTGAACGGCAGCCTTCATACGGGCTTCCTCTTCCCGGGAGAGAAGCTTGTTGTGCTGACGGAAGCGGATATGTTCGGCAATGCCGGCGAGGTGCGGAAGAAGCGGAAGCAGAAGAAGTACGAGGGGCAGCAGATCCGGAAGCTGGAGGAGCTGTCCGTCGGGGACTATGTGG
>CAVELT010000196.1:0-3324 GCA_963616545.1 Dysosmobacter segnis
GACTGCATATACCTGTGGGGAGCTTTTTCATCAGCGCACCCTGATGACGGCCGCAAAAAATGCCCTGGATACACTACTCGTCAGAACAAGAGAAAGTCGCATGCTGATCATCCTGGGTTTTCCGCTGGAGTACTGCGGCAAGCTCTACAACACTGCGGCAATTCTGCAGCAGGGACGCGTGCTGGCCTTTATTCCCAAGAAGCATCTTCCGAACTATACTGAATTTTACGAGGCCAGATGGTTCACGCCGGGAGAGGAGCGGGTACGTACCATTTCCTATGAAAATGCTGTCAGCTGCGAAAGCTATACGGTGCCCTTTGGCATGAACATCCTTATTTCTGCGGAGGATCAGCCGGACTTTGCGCTGGGCTGCGAGCTTTGCGAGGATGCCTGGGTGGCGCTGCCGCCGGCAACGAGGCATGCCATGGCCGGGGCGACGGTCATTGCCAACTGCTCTGCATCCGATGAAATTGTGGGAAAGGACAGCTATCGGAGAGCCTTGATCTCACAGGCCAGCGCCAGACTGACAGCTGCTTATATTTATGCCAATGCCGGCGAGGGAGAATCCTCGCAGGACCTCATTTTTGGCGGTCAGAATCTGATCTGCGAGAACGGAACGGTACTGGCAGAGAGCGAGCGCTTCAAGACCGGTATCACGTATGCAGACCTGGATCTGCAGCGCCTGCAGCAGGAGCGTCTGCGCCTCAGTACCTGTGAAGTCAGAGAAAACGAAAACTATAGTTATGTTTCGGTGCGCCTCGATGCGTCCTTGGATGCTGCAGAAGATAACGCAAGTCTCGCGGATCTGCAGTCTGACGCGGCAGGTCTGCGGCGCTTTGTGGACCCGCATCCCTTCGTGCCGGGAAATCCGTTGGAGCGGGCAAAGCGCTGTGAGGAGATCCTGACCATGCAGGCCATGGGGCTCAAAAAGCGGCTGCAGCATATCGGCTGCAAAACAGCGGTGATCGGCATCAGCGGCGGTCTGGATTCCACTTTGGCGCTGCTGGTAACAGCCAGAGCCTTTGATCTTCTGGGACTGCCCCGGAAAAATATTCTTTCGGTCACCATGCCGGCCTTCGGCACCACGGACCGCACCTACAACAATGCCGTGCTTCTGACGCAGCGGCTGGGCGCAAGCCTTCGGGAAATCAACATTAAAGCGGCAGTGCTGCAGCATTTTCAGGATCTGGGGCACGATCCGGAAAATCACAATGTGACCTATGAAAATTCGCAGGCCAGAGAACGCACACAGCTGCTGATGGACCTGGCCAATGAGGCGGGCGGCATTGTCATCGGAACGGGAGATCTGTCGGAGCTCGCCCTGGGCTGGGCCACCTATAACGGCGATCATATGTCTATGTATGCGGTTAATGTCGGCGTGCCGAAGACACTGGTGCGGCATCTCGTGCAGTATGCTGCCGACACGGCTGAGGATGAAGCCATGTCTTCCGTGCTGCGGGACGTGCTGGCCACCCCGGTGAGCCCGGAGCTTCTGCCGCCGACGGCGGGAGGAACAATATCCCAGAAAACGGAGGATCTGGTGGGGCCCTACGAGCTCCATGATTTCTTCCTGTATCAGATACTGCGTTTCGGCTTTTCTCCGCGGCGGGTGCTGCTGCTGGCACTGCGGGCCTTCAGTGCAGACAACCTCCGCATGGGCCGGGTGGAGCCGCAGCAGGATGATTCGCTGAACGTGCATTTTTACGAGCCGGAGACCATTCTTAAGTGGCTGCGGAAGTTTTACTGGCGTTTCTTCTCACAGCAGTTTAAGCGGAGCTGCCTCCCGGACGGCCCGAAGGTCGGATCTGTGGCAGTGAGCCCCAGGGGGGATCTGCGAATGCCCAGTGATGCGGCGGTAAGTGCATGGATTCGCGAGCTGGAGGCATTGTAAAGCCTTGATATTCCCCTTGAGAATTTCAGCGCACTTTGCTATAATTTAAGCAATTCCATCGTTAAAGTGGGTATTCTTGCGGGCACTGTGTCCGTAAGAAACACTTTGCTGAGAGGGGAACTCATTGGACAGAATCACATCAGGCAGCAACAGGCTGGTGCGGGAGGTTCGGGAGCTGCAGAAGAAGAGGAAGGCCAGAGCAGAGGCCGGACTCTTCATCGCGGAAGGCGAGCGGCTCTGCCGGGAAATCCCGCCGGAGGCCATTGAGCGGATATTTATCACGGACACCTATCAGGGTGCCTTGCCGGAAGGCGGGAATGATGCCCGCCTTTTTCAGGTATCAGAAAAGCTGATGCAGGAAATGTCGGATACCCGGACCAGTCAGGGCATACTCTGTGAGGTACGGATGCGGCCGGAGCAGACGTTGACGGGGGATTTTTTTCTTTTGCTGGAGAATCTGCAGGATCCCGGCAATCTGGGAACGATTTTCCGAACGGCAGAAGCCGCCGGCGTCAGCGGCATTTATATGAGCCGGGACTGCGTGGATATCTATTCGCCGAAGGTGGTCCGTTCCACCATGGGCGCGCTTTACCGCATGCCGTTTCAGCTGGTTCCGGACCTGCGGAAAACAGCAGCAATGCTGCGGCAGCAGGGAGTTCGTGTCTATGCAGCTCATCTCCGGGGGACGAGGAAGCATTATGAGTATGATTACCGTTTGCCGACTGCATTCATGATCGGCAATGAAGGCAACGGTCTCACGGAGGCATTGGCCGCAGAGGCAGATGATTTTCTCCGGATCCCCATGAAGGGACAGGTGGAATCGCTGAATGCGGCAGTTGCCGCCACCGTCCTCATGTTCGAGGCGGCGAGACAGAGAGAGCAATAAAGGAGGACAGCATGGTAAACTTAAAAGGAAGAGACTTTTTGAAACTTCTGGATTTCACACCGGAGGAGATCCGGTATCTTCTGGAGCTTTCCGCACGGCTGAAGGCAGAAAAGAAGGCCGGACAGCTTCCGCTGCATAAAACAGGCTTTGCGGGCAAAAACATTGCCCTCATCTTCGAGAAGAACTCCACCAGAACACGCTGCTCCTTTGAGGTTGCGGCGAGTGATCTCGGCATGGGCTCCACCTATCTCGGACCCACCGGCTCGCAGATCGGCGTAAAGGAAAGCATTGAGGATACTGCCCGGGTGCTGAGCGGCATGTATGAGGGCATTGAATACAGAGGCTTCGGACAGGAACTGGTCGAGGAGCTTGCCAAATATGCTTCTGTGCCGGTCTGGAACGGCCTGACCAATGAGTTTCATCCGACGCAGATGCTGGCAGATTTTCTGACCATTATGGAGCACAAGGGTGAGCTTGCCGGACTGAAGCTGACCTATATGGGAGATGCCCGCTACAACATGGGAAATTCCTATATGGTGGCCTGTGC
>CAVELT010000197.1:0-3322 GCA_963616545.1 Dysosmobacter segnis
GGAAGCTGGAGGAAATGGTGCAGATCATCATTGAAGAGCTGACCCCGGAGGTGAAAACCAGCGCCGGCTTCAAGCCCGAACGGCATGCGCCGGAGACGGCGAAGAAGGAAGCCGGCTGATACGGCGCAAAAGCAAAAGAGTCATGCAAAAATCGGCTTCTCATACGGGAGGCCGATTTTTTGTGTTTATCAGAAATTATATTAAAATTTGAGGGTTTATTTGCAAAAGTAAGTTGTCCGACAGCGAAATTAAGGGTATAATCGAAATCTATACGGAAATGCCGGGGGTTACAGTATGCAGGAAAATTCATATGTGAATAAAAATCAGGTCCGGGAAAGGCAGCAGGGAAAAGCGGCAGAGACCGGCGCGGCAGCGCAGCAGAATGCCGAGGTGCTGGCTGTATTGTCCACGATCTACAGCACCATTTTCCTGGCAGAGCTGGATACCCATCGCTATGAGATACTGACCAGTGTTCCGCAGATGAAGGATGTGGCAGAGAGGACCGGAAATTTTGATACGGTGCGGGAGGACATCCTCTCTGCCTTCATTGCCGAGGACATGCGGGAAAGCATGCGGGATTTTCTGGACTTTGATACGTTGGCCGCCCGACTTCGGGATGTGAACACAATCATGACAGAGTATCGAAATCCGGCGGGCTGCTGGTTTCTGGCGCGTTTCATTGTGAAGCGCCGGGACAGTGCAGGCACGGCCCGGGAGGTGCTCTATGTGGCCCGGGATTCAACTGACCAGAAGCAGCATGAGCTGCAGCAGGAGGCCGCCCTTCGGGATGCCCTGCTGGCGGCAAAGCAGGCCAATCGGGCGAAGACCTCCTTCCTCAACAATATGTCCCATGATATCCGCACGCCCATGAACGCCATCATCGGCTTTTCGGCTCTGGCACGCACCCACATCGACAGTCGGGAGCAGCTGCAGAATTATCTGGGAAAGATCCATACCTCCAGCCTGCATCTTCTGAACCT
Organism: Dysosmobacter segnis; assembly: GCA_963616545.1. Lineage (GTDB taxonomy): Bacteria > Bacillota > Clostridia > Lachnospirales > Lachnospiraceae > Oribacterium. Next base: position 981 of record CAVELT010000197.1, read on the forward strand.
CATCAACGAGATTCTGGACATGAGCCGTATTGAAAGCGGTGTGGTGAAGCTGGAGGAAAATGTAGTGCACATTCCGGATGTCCTGAACGACCTCCGCACCATGATTCAGGGACAGATCGTGTCGAAGCAGCAGAATCTCTATATCGATACCCTGGATGTGCGGCACGAAGACATTATCACGGATAAGCTGCGGCTGAGCCAGATTCTTCTGAATATCGTCAGCAACGCCATCAAATACACCGGCGTGGGCGGCAGCATTATCATCCGGGTGCAGGAAAAGCCCTGTGCACGGCGGGAGTACGGCAGCTATGAATTCCGCGTCCGCGACACCGGTATGGGCATGTCGCCGGAGTTTGTGAAGCATGTCTTCGACGCCTTCTCCCGGGAACGGAGCTCCACCGTCAGCGGTATCCAGGGAACGGGTCTCGGCATGTCCATCACCAAAAATATTGTGGACATGATGAACGGCACCATCCGGGTGGAGAGTGAGCTGGGGAAGGGCTCCGAGTTCGTGGTGAATGTGGATTTCCGCCTGTCGGATCACGCGGTGAGCTATCAGCCCATTCCGGAGCTGGAGGGCGCCCGAGTCCTGGTGGTGGACGATGACATCAATACCTGCCAGAGCGTCTGCCGGATGCTGCGGGACATCGAAATGCGGCCGGACTGGTCCACCTCCGGAAAGGAAGCGGTGATCCGGGCCAAGGAGGCCGTTGATCTGCAGGAGGCCTACCGGGTATTCATCATTGACTACATGATGCCGGACATGAACGGCATCGAAACCGTGCGCCGGATCCGCCGGGTCATCGGTGACGATATCCCCATCATCGTTCTGACGGCCTATGACTGGTCGGATTTTGAAGACGAGGCCCGGGCTGCCGGCGTGACGGCCTTCGTGGCCAAGCCCATCTTCATGTCCGAGCTGCGGGCGGTGCTGACGCGGCCGGCGTCTGTGACGGAGACACAGGAGGAGAAGACCGTTCTGAACAGCGATTACCGGGGCCGGCGTGTCCTTCTGGTGGAGGACAATGCCCTGAATCGGGAGATTGCCGCCGCTATCCTGGAGGAGGCGGGCATTCTGGTGGATACGGCAGAGGATGGCACAGAGGCAGTGCGGATCATGCATCATGCGGCGGAGGACCAGTATGATCTGATCCTCATGGATATTCAGATGCCGAAGATGGACGGCTATACGGCCACCCGGGAGATCCGGACGCTGCAGAACAACCGGAAGGCCAACATTCCCATCGTGGCCATGACCGCGAATGCCTTCGATGAGGATCGGCAGCGGGCCTTTGAGGCGGGCATGAATGCCCATATCCCGAAGCCCATCGATCTGAAGGTGCTGGGAGAGACGCTGGATGAGATTTTTCGAAAGGGATGAACAGGACAGGCATATGAATATTACGGTATATCTCGGTGCCAATGAAGGCAGGCTGCCGGTGCTGGAGTCGGCGGTACGGGAGCTGGGGCGCTGGATCGGGGAGAACGGCCACCGGCTGATCTACGGCGGCTCGAAATGCGGCCTCATGGGTAGTCTCGCGGAAAGCGTGCTGGCGGCCGGCGGCGAGGTCATCGGCGTGGAGCCCCGCTTCTTTGTGGAGGCAGAGCTGCAGTATGATGCGATCACGGAGCTGATCGTGACGGAGACTATGGCGGAGCGAAAGGCGAAAATGATCGCGCTGGGGCAGGCCTTCATTGCTTTCCCGGGCGGCACCGGTACGCTGGAGGAGATTTCCGAGATCATGTCCATGGTGAGTCTCGGGCACCTGTCCTGTCCCTGCATCCTTTACAATCTGAACGGCTATTATGAGGGGCTGAAGCTGCAGCTTCGGCAGATGGTGACAGCAGGACTCAGCACGGAGGAGCGGCTCCGGGGAATCTGCTTTGCCGATTCGCTGGCGGAGGTGGTGAGGGCGATAGATTAGGGCATAGAAAAGCTCCGGGGAGAACCGGAGCTTTTCTACACACTTAAGTTGAGTCTATTTATTTCAGGAGATTTACCGAAACACACATGCTTATGGTCAGGAGGACATGGCGCCCGGTACAGCGGAACCTCGGAGGAGAGCCGGTGAACCGCTTGGTTAGTAAGAACTAACCTGTGACCATAAGATAGCATAGACTAACTATTCTGTCAACAGAAAAGTGCGGAATTTTATCGAGATTTGTTCTGCCGGAGGCTTTTGAAAAAATTTTCAAAAAGCCGTTGACAAGAAGAGGACGATTTGCTAATATAAGCGAGTCGCAAGTGAGCGACAGAAAAAATAAAGATTGCGCGAGTAGTAGAGTGGTACTACGTCTCCTTGCCAAGGAGAAGGTCGCGGGTCCGATTCCCGTCTCGCGCT
>CAVELT010000198.1:0-3301 GCA_963616545.1 Dysosmobacter segnis
TGTCGAACTTTAGAAGTGTGCTGGTTTTTTCATCCACATCCAGTGCAAACGGCGTGAAATCTCCGCTGTCAGCCAGTTTCTGTCGATTTCTTCCTTCAGATCACAGAACATCCCATAAAAGGATTCCTTCGCCCTGCGTATAATGCCATAGGCAATGAGCTGATTGTATGAATGCGCCACGTTATTTCGCTCCTGCAGTGCATCCAGCCAGATTCGCTCATTCTTGATCATCCCGGCTTCATACGCCGTCTTCAAGATCGTCCTGGGTGATCCGCTGGCGCCTTCCATATACCCGTTATAGGCCAGAATTTCCTTCATCATCTTCCATGCCTGCTCAAAGCATATTTCGTACAAGCCCACCAGCCCCGTGGTGACAACATTATCATATGGTTCCTCATAGTCATAGATATCCTTCATATTTTTCAATGCTGCACAGAAGTTATCGTATTTTTTCATAAGCTGTCCCTCCGCAATTACACCTATTATAAATGCTGCCCGCACGTGAGGAAAGCAAAAAAAGGAAGGCCCTGCCCACGCAAAGCCTTCCTTTCGTTTTTTGAAACCTCACTACAGTGCAATGATCCCCAGTACGATGCCGAAGATCAGCATAACCAGACTCACCAGATAGTAGGGCGGAATGCTGAACTTCATATGATCCTTCAGCTCCGTGCCGGTGAGGCCGATGGCGAGATAGGTGGCCGGCACCAGCGGGCTCACCATGAGCGCCAGATTCTTGCCGATCAGCATGGTCAGCGCCGTGTTTAGGGAAGCCACGCCGTAGGTCTCGCCCACCTTCATGACGAGCGGCATAATGCCGTAGAAATATGCATCCGTGCCGACGCAGAGACCGAGCGGCAGCGCCAGGATACCGAAGATAATGTGAATATACTGTCCCATGGCCGCCGGAATGATGGACATGATGGCATTGGCCATAGCTTCGAGCATGCCGGTGCCGTCAAAGACGCCCACCATAGCGCCCGCCGCAAAGAGGGTGGCGGAAATGCTCAGGGCCGCCGGTGCATGCTTCTTCACCAGCTTGTTTTGAAGCTTCTGATCCGGATAGTTCACTGCCAGCAGAACACAGAGGCCCAGCAGGAAGATTACATAGGATTTGCCGACACCGAGAGACAGGAGCACGATCACAGCGACCGTCAGAAGCAGGTTGAAGATCAGATAGGGAGCCGGCTTCCGCAGCGCCTCTGCCTCCTTCTTCTCCTTCGTATCCTCTTCCACCGCAACGCCCTTGCCCTGACCGGCACCGTGCTTTGCCGCAAAGATGCCGAGAACAACAGCCAGCGCGATGTTCATGCAGAAGCCCACCACCTGCAGCGGGATCAGCATATGCCAGAGCTCCGTGGCATCCATTTCCAGAACCGTTGCCGCCCGGGCCGTGGGACCGCCCCAGGGAAGCAGATTCATGACGCCCATGCAGGCGCCGGTCAGACAGAGCAGGATCCGGACATCGATGTTCATCTTCTTGTATACCGGATACATGGCCGGAATGGTGATGAGTACAGTAACCGCCGTGGTGCCGTCCAGATGCGCGATCGTAGCAATGAGTGCCGTCACCACCGTAACTGCCACCACATTGCTGCCGGCCTTCTTCACCAGCCAGCCCACGATGACATCAAAGAGTCCCGAATCTGCCAGCACACCGAAGTAAATCACCGAGAAGATGAAGAGCACACCGTTGCTGGTGGTGGTCTTAATGCCTTCCGCGATATAATCCAGCACCTCCGTCGGGCTGTGTCCTAAAATCAGTGCCGCAATGGCCGGCACTGCTGCCAGCACCACAATGGGTGACATCTTCCCCTTCAGAAGCAATGCCACGATCACCACAATCATCAAAAAGCCTATCAACGCCGTCATTTTCCTGTTCCCCCTATGTTATCCATTACCCCACGGGCCTTACGCCGCACACTCCTGCAGCTTCGCCACCTCCCGAATGATGGCATCGGTATAGCTTGTGGTGCTGCCGCTGCCGCCGATATCTCTGGTGGTCTCCACACCTGCATCCATCACCCGCTTGATCGCCTCCCGGATGGTATCCCCATACTCTCCGAGACCGATATGATCCAGCATCATGCAGGCAGACCAGAGGAAGGCTGTCGGATTGGCCAGATTCTTCCCCGCAATGTCCGGTGCGGAGCCGTGTACCGCCTCGAACATCGCCATATCTGTGCCAATGTTGGCACTCGGCATGAGCCCGACACCGCCGATGAGACCGGAGGTCAGATCCGTCACAATGTCGCCGTAGAGGTTCTCCGTCACCAGCACATCGAATTTTGTGGGATCCAGCACCAGGTTCATGCAGCAGGCATCCACGATCATGTCGCAGGCCTCAATATCCGGATAATCCTTTGCGACCTCCCGGAAAACGTGGAGGAAGAGGCCGTCTGTCAGCTTCATGATATTGGCCTTGTGGATACAGGTCACTTTTTTCCGGCCGTTCTGCACCGCATAATCGAAGGCGGCACGGCAGATCCGCTCCGACTTCTCCCGGGTAATGATCTTGATGCTGTGCATCTCGTCATCACTGATCTTCTCCTCTACCCCGGCATACAGATCCTCCGTATTCTCCCGGAAGGTGACAATGTCGGTGTGCGGGAAGGGTGTGGGCACCGCGCTGTTGGACTTGGCGGGCCGGAAATTTGCATACAGATCGTACTTCTTCCGCATGGTTACATTCAGTGAGCGGAAGCCCTTGCCGACGGGTGTGGTAATGGGACTCTTCAGCAGCACATGCGTCTTTTCAAAGGAATCAAAGGCAGCATCCGGAATCAGCTTTCCGTTCCGCTCATATTCCGCCTCACCAACGTCAAATATGTCGAATTTCACCGGAACCTGTGCGGCCTTAAAAACAGAAAATACCGACGCGGAAATTTCCGGTCCGATACCATCTCCACGGAAAAAGGTTACGGTTTTCACTGCTCTGTCCTTCATCGCTGTATGCATAGGTTCCTCCTCTTTGATCTCTGCGGTCTCTCCGCAGCTGCTCTCCTGAATGGATCTGTGAGAAAGGGACATAATTTGTATGTCTTTTTCTCTGTCGAGGCTTATCCTACACGGTCTTTATGGACATGTCAATCATGTCCTTATTCTTTCTGTTTATAGAGTCTATAATCATTATGTATATGCTCCCGGCTCCGCCGGCGTGGAAAGCACAAAAAGGCACCGGGTACCCGCAAGCCATGCTTGTGAGAAACCCGGTGCCAAGCTATCGCTGAGCCCGTGAGATAGATTACAAATGTACGGCTTCTGCCATCTCCTTAACGTAAGCGCCCACGGAGGCGGGTGCATC
>CAVELT010000199.1:0-3277 GCA_963616545.1 Dysosmobacter segnis
TTGTGCTCACATGCACCTCAACGATGGAATTCGGGTAATTGGCAAATTCCGAGGCGGCATCAAAATCCCGCTGTCCCCGGGCATTGACATAGACACCGTCCGGTGTGGTGGTGTCGGTCAGCATGGCGCCGTCCTCACCCACATAATACTGATTGTCGATCCAGGTACCGGTGAGCATCTGTCCCTTCTCATCGAAGAAATAGTACTTGCCGTCCTGCTCCTGCCAACCGGTAGACATCACGCCGTCTGCGTCAAAGAAATAGGTCACATTGTCGATGGTCTGCAGCCCCGTCAGCATGCAGCCCTTCTCATCAAAGTAATAGGTCTTGCCGTCCTTTGTCATCCAGCCGGTTTGCACCGCACCGTCGGCATCGATGTACTGTCTGCCCGCCGCGGTATCCACAAACTGATCCAGAGGATACTTCTCGGGATCCAGCTGAATCCGGTAATCCATGCTGACGGTTTCTCCCTTGGCGCCGTCGGAGGCCACCGCATAGGCGGACAATGTGAAGTCGCCGTTGGTGGACAGCAGAATGGCCTCGTCATAGGTCTGCTCCGGCTCGTCATTCAGCTGATAGTGAATTTCACAGCCTTTTTCATTGGAGAGAACAATGCTCTGGGGATCCGTATACTCACCGGAGGGCACACTGACAGAAACCGTGGGATTCAGCTCCGCCAGCTTTTCCAGGAGCTCTGCATTGTCCGGATAAGCAAGCTTTGCCTCCTGCAGAAGGGCTACTGCCTGTGCATGCTGATCGGTATTGGCATAGGCCTCCGACAGAAGCAGGTGTACCTCCAGCGAATCCGGCTGCTCCTGCAGCAGCTTCTCCAGCACCGGCACTGCTGCCGTGAAGTTGTTGCTCTCTATATAGTTTCTGCTCTTGGTCAGGGCACGGCTCATGCGCTGCGCCGGCAGATTGAGATAAACCACCACAGCGCCCGCCGCCACGGCACAAAGCGCCAGCGGGATTAGGAAGCGTCTGCCGCGTCTTCTGCTCTTCCCTTCTTCATGTCGGTTGTCGTCCTCTGTCAGAACCGCTGTAGCTTCTTCTGCCTCTGCATCAGCATGTGCTTCTGCAGCGTCCGCTGCCTTCGACTCCAATGCTGCTTCTGCCGCCGGCTCCGGCGTGTGTGTCGATTCTTCGGCAGTCGGCAGCTCTGCGGCTTCCGGTGCTGTTTCGGTGACCGCTGTTTCCGGCACAGACTCAAGCGCCTCTGCTTCCGATTCTGCTGCAGTTTGCTCCTCTTCTGCTGGCACTTCTGTCGATATCGGCTCAGTGACAGCCTGTTCTTCTACAGCTTCTGCCGCCGGCGGTTCTGCTGTCTCCTGCTCAGTCACAGCTTCTGTTTCCGCCTCAGCTGCTGCCGCGGGCACTTCCGCAGCCGCAGGTGTTTCATCGACTTCTGCTGTCTCAGCTATTTCCGCTGGTTCTGCCGTTTCGCTGGTTTCCGCAGCTTCTGTCTCAGCTGTCCTCTCATCCTCCTCTACGGCGAAATCGCCCACGGATTTCTCGCTGACCGCCTCCATGAAGCTGATGTTTTCGTCCCAGACAAAGGCAGGATTTCCCTGCTCGTCCACCTTGGTGGAATCCAGACCATCGTCCGGCAGCAGTGCGGCTATTCTTTCCTCCAGCTCAGCATGGGCTGCAAGCTTTTCCTCGCCAGCCGTTTCATCGGCTTCTGCTGCCGCATCCGTTTCCGGTTCTGTACTCTCTTCCAGCACCGCGCTTTCTTCCGCCGTTTCTGTCGTTTTTTCGACAGCTGTTGCCGTTTCTGCCGGCGCCTGTGCTGCTTCCTCAGCCTGCACCGGTGCTTCCGGCTCTGCCGTTTTCTCCGTTGCCGAAATATCTGCCGCTTCTGCTTCTGCCGCCGCTTCCGGCTCTGCTTCCGCTGCTTTTTCCGACTCCGCAACGGTTTCCGACTCTGCAGAAGATTCTGTCATCTCCGTGCTTTTTGCAGCGGTCTCCTCGGCTTCCGCCGGCTTCTCCTCATCAGCCGTTTCCTCGGCTTCCGCTGCCGTATCCGGCACTGCGATTTCTTCTGCCGCTTCTGCTGTTGCTTCGACAGCTGTTGCCGTTTCTGCCGGCGCCTGTGCCTCTTTCTCAGCCTGCACCGGTGCTTCCGCTTCCTCCGCGGCTTCCGACACCGCCGAAGCTGATGTCTCCTCAACGACTTCTTCGGTTCCTTCCGCTTCCTGCACTGTCTCAGCAGCTGTATCCGCTGCCTCCTCCGGTGTCTCCGGGAGCTGAATCTCCTCCAGCTCAATCGCGTCCGGTGTATCGTCCTGTTCTACCCGGGCATAATCCTCATCCGAAAACTCCACTGCCTCCGTGGGCTTCTTCTCAGCCTCAAGGGCACGGGCATCTCTTTCCAATGCCTTCCTGAGCTCAAGCTCCAGACGTGCTTCCGCCTCCTCCGTGCTCTCCTCATGCTGAGGCCGCAGAAACTGCTGCGTCGTTTCCGGCGCAGCAGCCTCTGCTTCAGCTTTCTTCGGCTGATATTCGTATTTCGGGATCGTGTATTTCCGCTCCGGTGCAGTGAACTGCTTCCCGAGATCGAGAAGCAGTCCGCAGTTCGGGCAGTAACGATAGCCCTCCGGAACCTCCATTTTACAATACTTACAATTCATAGAATTCTGCCCTTATTGATCTGTCCTTCTTTGATTGCTCTTATGCCTCGACCTGTACCGCTGCCTCCGCAGTCTCTGCCTTCTTGCGGCGGCCGCCTCTTTTTTTCACCGGCTTCGCCTCAGCATTTTCGGCTTCGGAGGCTGCTTTTTCTGTCTTTGCAGCGGCAGCTGCCTCTCCTTCTGCGCCCTCTGCCTTCTTCTTTCTGCCGGTTCTTTTCCGTGCGGGCTTTTTCGCCTTTTCCGACTCTGCAGAATCGGCCTCTGCAGAAGCCGTCGGCTGCTCCGCAGCTTCTGCCTCCTCTGTCTTCGGCTTCCGGCTGCGTCTCTTCCGAACCGGCTTCTTCACTGCCGCTTCCTTTTCCGCATTTGCTTCCCCGGTCGCTTCGGCTGCCTTTTCCGCCTCCGCAGCGGCTTCCTTTACAGCTTCCGCGGCATCCTTTGTCTCCTCCTGCGCTGCTGTCCTCTCTTCGGAATCTGCAGGTGCATCAGCACGCAGGGCATTGATGTCTCCGTTTTCAGTGAAATCCATGCTGAGCTGCACATAATGTCCGTACTGCGCCGCCGCAAGAGCTTCCTCTTCACTGACCTCGCCGCTTTCCTGCTTCACGGCTGATACTTCCGCGGCCTTTTCTGCCTCTGCATCCGCTG
>CAVELT010000200.1:0-3242 GCA_963616545.1 Dysosmobacter segnis
ATCTTGCCGTCCCGGAGCATGGAGAACTTGTCCATCGGATAGCTCTTGAGGTTCTCCAGGATCTTCCGCTCGTCTGCCTCATCCAGCAGGGTCTGGCGGGCCTTCTTGATCTCCACCTCTGTCTTATGCTTGGAGGGACCGCCGACACAGCCGCCCTCGCAGACCATGCCCTCGATGAAGTCCTCGGGAAGCTTGCCGAGCTTCAGCAGCGTCAGCGCCGTCGTGCACTCCTTGCCGCCGGAGCAGGCTCTCAGCTTGATGCCTGTGGTATCCTCGCCGCGCTCCTTCATGCACTCCAGCACCGCATTGGCCACGCCGCCGGAGCTTGCGAAGCTCTTGCCCCAGATGGAGGCCTCCTGATAGGTGTCCACCACCGGCTCCAGCGCGAGATCCTTCGAACGGATCATGGTCTGCATCTCACCGAAGGTCATAACGAAATCAGCATTGCCCTCGATGTTCATCTCGGCAGCCTCCGACTTCTTCGCCATGCAGGGTCCGATGAAGACCGTCACGCAGCCCGGATGGGTCGCCTTCAGATAACGGGAAATCGCGCACATCGGCGATACGGTCTCCGACATGTTCTCCTCAAACTGCTGCGGATAGTGCTTCTTCAGCAGGTTAATGAAAGCGGGGCAGCAGGAGGTGGTCATCTTCTTGCCTTCCTTGCGCGCCTCAGACCATTCTGCAGACTCCCAGGCTGCGGTCATGTCGCCGCCGAGGCCTACCTCTACCATATCCTTGAAGCCCAGCTTCTGCAGTGTGCTGCGGATGGATGCCAGGGTAATGTCCTTGCCGAACTGGCCCTCAATGGCCGGTGCGCACATGGCATAGACCTCCTTGCCGGCCTTGATGGCACGGATCACATCCAGCACCTGAACCTTGGTGCCGATGGCGCCGAAGGGGCAGGAATGCACGCACTGTCCGCAGCGCACGCACTTCTTCTCATCGATGATGCAGATGCCGTTCTCGTCATAGCTGATGGCATTGACCGGGCAGGCCTTCCGGCAGGGACGGATCAGGTGCGCAATGGCGCCGTAGGGGCAGGCATTGGCACACATGCCGCATTCCTTACACTTGTTGGGGTCAATGTGGGCCCGGGTCTCTGTCATGCTGATGGCGCCGAAGCGGCAGCTGTTCTGGCAGGCCTTGCCCAGGCAGAGACGACAGTTGTCCGTCACAGAATAGGAGGACAGCGGACACTCCTCACAGGCCGGATCGATGACCTGTACCACATTGGTGGTGTCCTTGTGCGGATCTCCGTTCTGGTTGTTGGCCAGCCGCACTCTCCACTTCAGGATCTCCCGCTCCTTGTAAACGCAGCAGCGGAAGGTAGCATGGGGTCCCGGTGCGATCTGATAGCCGATCTCCCGCATGGTCTCCTCGTTCAGATTGTCTGCCCATTCCAGCCGCGCCATCCGTTCGATGACATCATGCTTCAGCGCAATGGCGCCCTTGTCATTTGTTACCATAAAATCTCCCTCCACAGGAAAAAACCGCAAATCCCCCGATTGCAGCATTTTCCTTCTTTCTTTTTGCGGCCGGGGGTCCTGACGCCCCGCCCATAAACTCAACTCGGAGATAGTATAGCATAGAAAAAAAGAGGGGAAAAGCTTGCTTAGTGCAAACTTTTTCCCTCCGGAAGCGTTACCGTAAAGCTGATCGCCGCCTTTCTTGCGTCGTAGGACGCGGAGATCTTCCCCTTGAAGAGCGCCGTCAGGTCCTGGGCCATGGAAAGCCCGATGCCGTAACCGGCGCTGCCCCGGGAATCCCGGCAGTGAGAGCTGTCCGCCCGGTAGAAGCGCTCGAAGAAGCGGCTGTAATCCACCTTCACCCCGTCGGCATAGGGATTCGTCACCGTGAGCCGGGCGCCCCTTCCCCTGCCGCCGCTGAGCTGCACGGTGATGGTGCCCGATGGGTCGCAGTACTTCACCGCATTATCCGTTAAAATATTCACAAGCTCTCGCAGGTAGCGCTCCTCCGCCGTCACCCGGACATTTTCCGCGATCTCGCACCGAAGACATTTCCCCTCCTTTTCGGCGACGGAAATGAAGGACTCTGCGGCCTCCCTTGCCACCGCCGAGAAATCGACCTCCGACAGGATGATCTCCTCCCGCTCGCCCGCCTTCGCCATGACGATGAGCTTGTCCACCAGCTGGGTGCCCCGCTTCGTCTGGTTCAGAATGCTGTCGGTCCACTCGTTCTTCCCGTTCAGCATCTCCAGCACCTCCACGTTTGCGGAAATGATGGCGAGCGGCGTCTTCAGCTCATGGCCGGCATTGGTGATAAACTGCTTCTGGCTCTCCATGTTCCGCCGCATGGGCTCGATGGCACGCCGGGAAATGATGGTGAGAATGCAGGCATAGAGCAGGGTCAGCAGCACGCCGAGGCAAACGGAATTCTGAAGAAAATTCTGTGCCGTCAGGAGGTTCCGGGTGCAGTTCAGCACCACGATGAGCTTTTCCCCGTTCTCCATGCTCTTGCACTTATAGGCATAGACCGTGCCCTTCACGAAAAAGCGCCCCACCGTGTGTCCCCGGTCCCGGATATGCTGCGCGAGATTTCCCGCCTCCTGCTCCGATACCGCCGCGATGTGCTTGAGGTTCACCTCCTCCACGCTGCCCTGCTCTGTCATCCGCACCGAAAAATAGCGGGTCTGATAGTAGGCCTCCTCCGAATCGTCGTAGAGCTGCTCATCGGAAAGCGCCGAGGGGTCCTCCGGGAAAATGCCTTCGTGCGCGAGAAGCATGTCGAGGGTCGCATTGACCTCCTTCCGGGCTCTTGAGAAGTTGAAAAAGTTCACCATGCCAAGGGAGATCGTCAGCAGAATCACCACCGCAAAGGTGGCAATGACGATAAATCGCCGCTGCAGCCGTCTGATCATTCCGTCCATATCCGCCTCCGTCTTCTGCCTTTGCTGCTGTCATACCGTAACGCCGGGGAACCGCTTTCATCAGCGTTTCCCTAAATGTTCAGGCGTGTCCGCCTGCCTCGGGGCCGCCGACATTATCCTGAAGCACAAAGTCGCCGTCCTTCTCTCCCTCGATCCGGAGATTTGCCGCAATGGCCGCGAGCTTCTGCCGGAGATAGGACACATAGACCCAGACCAGCTCCCGGGAGCCGTCCGGCTCGTCGCGCCAGATGCGCTCGTAGAGCTCCTGGGTGCTGAAGGGCTTGCCCTTGTTGAGAAGGAAGAGCTGCATCAGCTGGGCCTCCTTCCGGGACAGCCGCACGGCATTCACCGC
>CAVELT010000201.1:0-3209 GCA_963616545.1 Dysosmobacter segnis
TGTTATTAACCCCATGAGCTGTCACGATTCTACTCTGTAACGCTGTCACAATTCTGTTCTTTTTGCTGTCACAGGAGAATCGGCTTGCTGGCCGCCCGGGGCAGCGCCCCGCAGCGGCCGGTTCCTACTTCTTCATCATATCTGCCAGCGATGTCTGGCCGCGTATCTGCGTATTCTTTACCTTAGCCGTCCATATCCAGTCCGTTATCGCCTGACTTACCGTCTTATGATTCTCCCAGGCATACATTTTCAGCCGTTCGGCGGTATCCTCGCTTATCGAAATGTTGATTCTCTGTTTCATCCGTTTCCGCTTTCTCTATCCGTGCACATCGTGTGTATGCTTTACACACTCCCTTCCTCCTGCAGCATTTCGTGATCCGCCACGTACCGGACCATATGCCCGTCCAGCAGCCGCTTTTGCTGCTGGTATGCATACATCAGAGATTTCGTGCATATCCCGTTGATCATTCTCGGAATCCCGGTTGATATTTTATACACTTCATCCTCCGCATTGCTCGTGAACAGCTCCGCTGTGCACCCTGCATAGGCAAGATGTGCCCGCATGTACTTCGAGGTTTCCGCCCGGTCCAGCCTCTCGAGGATTACGTGCATATCTATCCGCTGACGGATCGCGGTGTAGCTCTGCAGACGAAGCTTTTGTTCCCACAACTCTTTTTGTCCAACCAGGATCAGACCCATGGGACTCACTGAATCATAGTTCTGGTTCAGAAGAAATCGAAACTCCTCCAGTGTCTCCCGGCCCAGGAGATGTGCTTCATCCAGAATGCAGACCACCCTCTTGTTCTGCGTGTTGCGAACGTTTTCGATCTCCTTCTGCAGGATTCTCTTAGAATCCCCCCGGTAAAACTTCGACTCGACGCCCATCTGATCCAGAAGGCCCGCATACAGCCACCTGGGTGTCAGTTTTGAATCCGACAGGTACAACGGCAGATACCGATCCTTTGGGAGGCTTGCCGCAAACATCCTTGCCAGGGTTGATTTCCCGCATCCCGGTTCTGCCATGACAACAGCGAACTGCTCATACATTGGCGTCCTCCTTCCAATACTCTCCGAAGGAAAGGGCGTTTGCCTGCAGGCTGTGATCTTCCTTATACTTTTTGCTCAGAGCATCCAGAAATCTTGAGGTCTCCGGTAGTCGGTCTGTCATTCCAACGGGGCGCTGCGGCTTCGGATCTGCATGGGAGCCGATCTTAAGCGGATGTGCCTCTATTGGTGTCATTTTTCCATAAATCACCCGGACCGTATCCAGACTCATCGGGTCATAGCTTACCGTAACTTCGAGATTGGCAAGTGCCGCACTGGCCTCATACCGTCTTCCTTCCAGGCTAAAGCATCCGGCCTCATCAATCCTCCGGGTCTCCCGATGCTCAAAGGCTTCTGCTACCGTGGAAACATCCAGAAATTTCAGCATCCTTTCATCCCGGTTCCATTCCATCAACGGGGAGATCCCTTCCGGCGGAATCTCTGCATCCAGGCTGCGGTAATACTCCGCGATTCCAGCATGCGGCTTTTTCTGGTAGTCCGTCTCCAGGAACACCTTCCATCTCTCGTTCAGCTCAGAAACGCTGTGCACATGATCCACGCGGATTTCGGCAATAAACCGGTCCACCGTCTTATGAAAAACTTCGATTTTTCCCTTTGACTGGCACGCATACGGCTTTGCGTGCAGCACGCGGATCCCAAGCCTGGCACAGCTTTCATGGAGTCTTTGGGTCACGTACTGGCTTCCGTTGTCAAGATATACGCTGTCCCAGGTTCCAATCTTCAGAACAGCCTTGTGGAACGTATCCTCCACCACCTCTGCACGCTGATTATCATAGAACTGTGACTGAACGATATATCTGCTATGGTCATCAATCAGAGAGGAAAGGTATGTCTTTATCAGTTTGCCTTCCTTTGTCCGGATATCCGGTCCGTACTTGATATCTCCCTGCAGCAGTTCCAAACGATGCGGTCTGCAAAAACGCCGGGATGACGTCGCGTTCTTTTCTGCACTTCGCTTTATCTGTTTCACGCCCAGCCCGGCATTATACAGATGTCTTTGAAGCGTTGACGGCCGAATTCTTCCGGGTGCAGCCATTCCTTCGCTTTCCAGAATGGTGATGATCTGCCTTACGCTTCGCCTCGGAACCTCTCGCTTCAAGAGGATTGCTTCTCCCAGGATCTCATCAAAGTTTTCCGGCAGCTTCTGGGATCTGCGTTTGCTCCGGTTCATTGGCTTTAAGCCTTCAAACCGTCCCCTCCGGTAGCCTTCTTCATATCGGTAAACAGTTCGCTTTGATATTCCTTCCCTTTCTGCGATCTCTTCCCGCAGCTGCCTCCGTTTACCTTCGTCAATCCTCGGGTCCAGGAGCGGCGCAATCATTTCATACCGTTTTAAGGCCTGATCGTTTCTCCAGTCTCTTACCTCTTTGTTCTCCATTACGGGTCCTCCCTTCTTATAGGAGGATCTTAGCCTGCATGGACTGTGTCATCAAAACAAAGTAGGGGGACATTTATGGGTCCGGCGGCCGCATACCGCCTCCGGCATTGCACATCACCCGGATTGCGATTGGAAGCCACCCGCACGGATTTCTTTTCTTTAACTCATCGAGCAGTGATACCGGACTTTTCAGAAACGCATCGGACAATCCCAGCACTCTATGTCCTGCAGATCTCAGCCACCCTTCTGCATTTCGAAGAACCTTTTCCGCCCAGGACCGCCATCTGGCCATAGTGACTTCGCACGGATAATCCTCGACAGCCAGATCCTTTTCGCTGATTTCTCCGTCTATGACGTTCTCTATCAGTTCCGCTTCATAGTGCTTAAAAGGCAACCATATATCCGGCAGTATACGGTGCGCCTTCCCACAGGCATCGGCGGTACATTTTCTTCTCTCGATTCGGTATTCTTCCCGAATCCCACCGGCTTTCTTTCGAATTCTTCTGACCCAGTCCTTATTCACCATCCGGCTTCCGCACACCGGACAGCACGTTTTCTCACTGCTCGTTACAAAAAACACCATCCTTGTCCTCGATGGTAAATTTTGATACGATAACCATGGTTTTATTACCATGGATCCCCGGAACAGACCGTCGCCAAATGGGAGAGTCCGGGGATCTTCCTTTCTCTTTTTGCGACATTATATCGAGCAGTTCTGTGACAAACAACAAGGTCTAAGACAAGTCAAACTAAGCAAGCATCAGCA
>CAVELT010000202.1:0-3167 GCA_963616545.1 Dysosmobacter segnis
GCTTTACGCCGTTCTCCCAGTCATAACCGTTGTTGTTCAGCGTATACTGGTCCGGGATGCCCGGCAGTGCATCATTTTCCGCAAGAACACCGCCGATGCAGCGGAACTGGTAAAGCGACAGGGTCTCGCCGTTCTGCAGATACTGGCTGCCCAGGTTGAGAATACTGTCCTTCTCCACCTGCTCGGCATCCTCCTCCAGTGCCCTGGAAAGCACAAAGACACGACCGTCCGCCACATCAATCGTGATCGGCTTCTCATAGTCCGTCCAGTCCTCTGCCGTACGGAAGCGATAGCTCATGCGCACCTGCATCGTCTCTGCCGACGCGGGAACCGTCACCGGAAATGCGGTCTGCCAGCTCTCGCCGTCATCAAAGGAAACCGCATCCACGCGGACATAGCGGTCCAGATCCTCCGCACCCCAGGTATAGGTTGTGAAGTCATCATCCCAAAGCATGACCTCCGTGGCCATGGCATTGTACAGCATCGCCGCCGTCACGGACTGTCCGTGATAAAACCGCTCCGCAAAGGAGTCAGA
The DNA here is from genome assembly GCA_963616545.1 of Dysosmobacter segnis. GTDB lineage: Bacteria > Bacillota > Clostridia > Lachnospirales > Lachnospiraceae > Oribacterium. The sequence continues at coordinate 536 of CAVELT010000202.1, forward strand.
ATCCGCATAGCTGATGATGACCTCTCGTTCCACATCCGTATCCGCGACCTTATCCTCCGCATAGCTGTAGGTCGGATCGCCCCAGATGTTCGTTCCCTGGTTTACCTTCCCGTCCGGCTCCGGATCACGTACCGTGTCGGCCCTGCTCGGCTTCGGAGCGGGCGTCGGGGTCGGCTCCGGATTCGGCTCCGGGTTCTGCTCCGGATTCGGATTCGGCGCATCGCCGTTTCCCGCATTGCCGCCGGTCTGCGTTTCTCCCTGATTTTCGGCACTGCCGGCCGAACCGCTGCTGCCGCCCGAGCCACTGCTGCCGCTGCCGCCGGCATAGCCGGAAGCGCCTGCATTATCCTGATGGGACGTGCCGCGGCCTGTTCTGTCGCTGCTGCCGACGGAAACCGTATCCGCGCTGTCACGGAGATCATAGACCACAGCGGGCTGGTTCTCCCCGCTCTCCGCTGTCTGAGAAAGCCCCGGAACTGTGTTCGGATCCAGGATACCGGCAAACTCCGCATCGCCCGGCAGATTCTCCGGCCGCTCAAACAGCATATTCGCGCGCTCGTTCTTTGCCGGTGTCTCCCGATCCTCGGCCGCCGGATCCTTTTCCAGCAGCGAGCCGTCCTCCGATGCGGACGCATCGCTCAGCTTGCCGCCGTCTTCCTCATCGAAGCTCACATTGTTTTCCTGCAGCGCCGCTGCCTGACCCTTCGGCGTAAAACGGCTGCCGCTCTGATATCGGTATACGCCAAAAGCAGCACCGCCTGTCAGCGCCGCTGTCGTGATGCCCGTATACAGATAGGTCAGCCATTTTTTTCTCATTGCTGCTCTCAGATCCTCCTCTTCAGTGCCGCACCGATCCGCTTTTCCAGTGCATCGAAATCCACCGGCTTCGCCACATGACCGTCCATGCCGCTCTCCAGGGACAGCCGCTCGTCCTCCACGAAGGCATCTGCCGACAGGCCGAAGATCAGCTGCGTCTTTGCATCCGCCCGCGGCAGTGCCCGGATTTCCCGTGTCGCCGCCCGTCCGTCCAGCTCCGGCATCTGGATGTCCATGAGGATCACATCGTAATAGCCGGCCGGATGTGCACTGAAGCGCTCCACAGCGAGACGTCCGTTCTCCACCGTCTCCACCTCAGCGCCCTTTTCACAGAGGATCTCCTCTGCGATCATGACATTGATTTCATTGTCCTCCGCCATCAGGATACGGATGCCGCGGATGCCGGCACTCTCTCCTCCGTTCTCCGTCCTTATCGGCAGCGCCTCGTTCTCCGCGATGGGCAGGCTCAGGTATACCGTGAAGTCCGAGCCCCTGCCGGGAAGGCTTTCCACCACGATCTCGCCGCCCATGAGCTTCACCAGCTGGTCCGTGATGGCCATGCCGAGTCCCGTGCCACCGTAGCGGTGTCCTGTTTCAATGCTTTCCTGCTCGAAGGGACGGAAAATGCGGCTGATGAATTCCGGCTCCATGCCGATGCCCGTGTCGTGGACCTTGACGGCAATGTCGGCATATCCCGCCTTCTGCATCATCTGCCGAAAGCTCACGGTGACCTCGCCTTCACTGGTGAACTTGACGGCATTGGACAGGAAATTGATGATGATCTGACTGATGCGCAGCTCATCGCCCACCAGCCAGTCCGCCTCCACATCCTCGAAGTCCACCCGGTAACGCACACCCTTGGCCGCCAGGTTGCCGGAAAACATATCGTAAAGCTTCTGTCCCAGCGCATGCAGACTGAAGGGCGCCGCCGCCAGCTCCACCTTGCCTGCCTCAATGCGGGACATATCCAGAATGTCATTGATGAGCGCCAGCATATGATCGGACAGCTCGGTCGCCTGAGAAAGGTAGCTCTGCACCGGGTCATCCTTGTCCAGCCTGCCCCTGGTCAGCGTCAGCATGCCGATGATACCGTTCATCGGCGTGCGGATCTCATGAGACATCCGGGAAAGAAAGGTCGATTTCGACTGACTGTTCTCCTCCGACTCCGCCAGCCGCTTCTGCAGGCTTTCCATGCTGCGCTGCTCTTCCGTACAGCGCCGGATCGTGAAAAGATCGAAGCCGCCGTCACGGCTTCTGTGAATGCATAGCCTGAGCCATTCCGCCTGCGGCAGAGACAGCAGTGCCGTAAAGTCCCTTTCCCCGTCCCAGCTGCGGTAATCCTGAAACAGCTTTTTTCCTGCCGCGGGATCCGACAGCCCCGAGAAGATCTGACTGATGTCCCGGTGCAGTGTCGGAAGGGAAACCCCCAGCAATGCTTCGACCGGGCCGTGCACCGCCAGCGGCAGCAGATCCTCCCGCCGCAGCAGGAGATATGCCGCGTCGCTCTGCTCGGAAAGCACGGTCAGCAGCTCACGCTCCGCATAGCCGCCGGCCTCGGACCGCTGCGGCTTCTCCGGCTGCAGCATGCGCCGCTTCGCCGAAATGCAGAAAAGGAAGACCGCCGCCAGCAGCTCCGCTGCCGCGATCAGCAGAAGCCAGGCATGGGCACTCAGAAAAAGCAGTCCGTTTTCTATCAGCTGCATTCCTTCTCCCCCTTCTGCGCAAACTCGGCCTATTAATTCTTAATTGCAGATTTTATCATAGATATGGAGATTTGGCAAAATATAATAAAGTTTTAGCGAAGGCATGAAAAAAA
>CAVELT010000203.1:0-3149 GCA_963616545.1 Dysosmobacter segnis
TTCCCGGAGTCGGTACCCCTAGCCGGTTTCCGGATACCCCTAAACGGCGGGAACGGTTCGTTTATCCCCCTTAACGGAACGCTTCGCGCCGCATGAACAGTCGAGACTCCCCAAGTCTCGACTGTTTTTTGAATTGAGATGAAACGATATGAAATGAAATGTTTCAAAATTCTGCGATTCTCAAAATTGTACAAAAAGGGATGCATTTTTGGCGCTTTTGCGAATAGCGAAGAAAGGCGGAAAAGAATAAGCTATGGGCACAGGTTGAGAGAGACCTGAAGAAAAAAAGAACTCCCCGGAGAGACCGGGACAAGCAAAGTTTTCATTTGCAGAAAGTGAGGATTTATATGAAGGTAGGTTTTGTCGGACTTGGTATCATGGGTCGCCCGATGGCAAAGAATCTGGTGAAGGCCGGACACGAGGTAACAGTTTTCGATTTCAACAAGGATGCCGTTGCAGATCTCGTATCCTGCGGTGCACAGGCAGCAGAGACCGGAAAGGCTGTTGCTGAGGCAGCTCCGGTTGTGATCACCATGGTGCCGAACTCTCCCAACGTTCGCGCTGCTGTATTCGGTGAGAACGGTCTGGCTGAGGGCATGAAGAACGGTGAGTCTGTTCTCATTGATATGTCCTCCATCGATCCGGTTGAGTCCAAGAAGATCGCTGCAGATCTTGAGAAGCTGGGCGTAGATATGCTGGATGCTCCGGTTTCCGGCGGCGAGCCGAAGGCTATCGACGGCACCATCTCTGTTATGGTCGGCGGCAAGAAGGAGACCTTCGACAAGTACTATGATCTGCTCATGGCTATGGCAGGTTCTGTAGTATACGTTGGACCCATCGGTTCCGGAAACGTAGCTAAGCTTGCCAACCAGATGGTTGTGGCAGCCAACATTGGCATCGTAGCTGAGGCGCTTACCTTCGCAAAGAAGGCCGGCACAGATCCTGAGCTCGTATATCAGGCTATCAGAGGCGGTCTGGCTGGTTCCACCGTTATGGACGCAAAGGCTCCGATGATGCTGTCCGGCAACTACAAGCCCGGCTTCAGAATCGATCTGCACATCAAGGATCTCACCAACGCTCTGAACGCAGCACATGCCATCAACATGCCGGTTCCGATGACCGCACAGATGATGGAGGTTATGCAGGAGCTGAAGAACCATGGTGAGGGTTCCTGCGATCACGATGATATCGTGAAGTACTATGAGAGAATGACCGGCGTTTCTATCGTAAAGGATCAGAAGTGATGAATACAGATTTTATCAAGGGTGTTGTGGTCCCGATCATTACCGTAATTGACCAGGACGAGAAAATCGACGAAGCCGGCATGCGCAAGCAGGTGGATTTCGTCATCAACGGCGGCATGCAGGGCATTCTGGCCTTCGGCTCCAACGGCGAGTTCTATCAGCTGGAGGAGGATGAGATGGAGAGAGGTCTCCGGATCATGGTAGACCAGGCTGCCGGCCGGGTACCGGTTTACTTCGGTATCGGTGCTATCAATACAAAGAAGTGTGTTCGCCTTGCCAAGATGGCAGTGGCCAACGGTGCATCCTGCGTCTCCATTCTGCAGCCCATGTTCCTGAAGCCCACCACAGAGGAGCTGTACCTCCACTTCAAGACCATCGCTGATGCCATTCCGGAGACACCGGTGCTGCTGTACAACAACCCGGGCCGTGTCGGCTACGGACTGTCAGCTGATCTGGTGGACAGACTGGCTCATGAGGTACCGAACATTGTCGGCATGAAGGACACATCCGGTGACATTACTCTCACTGAGGAGTGCGTCAGAAGAAACCGCGATGTGAACTTCAAGGTTTTCGGCGGCAAGGATACACTGCTGTATGCATCCCTTTGCGTAGGCGCCGTAGGCGGTGTCTGCACAGCCGGCAACTTCATGCCGGAGCTCATCGGCGATGTATACCAGAAGTTTGTTGCCGGCGACCTGCAGGGCTCCCTGGAGGCACAGTTCAAGCTCAACCCGGTGAGACTGTCCATGGACGGCGCTTCCTTCCCGGTAGCTGCCAAGGATATGGCAAACCTGCGCGGACAGAACGTCGGCGCACCGTATCTGCCGAACCTTCTGACAAAGGAGGGACCGGTACTGGATAAGATCAAGAACGCTATGCAGACTGCAGGCCTTCTGGACTAAAACGGTACTGTTGACATACTCAATTCACAGGGAACCCCCTGTGATAACTATCCCCCATGATTCGCATTGCGGATCGATCGAAAAAGGGGCAGCAGAGAAGAGGTCAGGCTTCTCTGCTGCCTCTTTTTTTTTGCGTTTCTCTTGGTTATAGGAATATAAAAGTATACAATATGAGCTGTGACACTCGTTGGCGGCTTACACACCGGATACGACCGGCAGAAAGGACCCCTATGTCAAAAATCGCACTTTTGGTGCCGAACGAGGAAATGTTTCGGCAGACGCATGATGTGCTGCAGGAGCTGAAATGCCGGCTGGACATTATGAAGGTCATTGAAACGGAGAATGCCGTGACCGAGGCCCGGCAAGCCATCAATCAGGGTGCCGACATTATCATCGCAAGAGGTCTGCAGGCCACCATCATCAAGCAGTATACCGACATCCCGGTGGTGGAGATCGTGCTGACGCCCCAGACCGTCATGGACATGCTGGAGCGGGCGAAGCGCATCCTCCGAAAGTCGGCGCCCAACATCGCCCTGGTGATGTTCAAAAACATGGCCTGTGACATGACGGGCCTGGCGGAAAAATGCGGCGTACAGCTGCGGGAATACTTTGTTCAGAATCCGGAGCTGCTGCATGCGTCGGCGGTGCAGGCGGTGGAGGACCGGGCGGATCTCATCATCGGCGGCGCCACGGTGCTGAAGGTGGCGGACGAGGCGGGCATCCCGTCCCTTTTCCTCGCGAACACGGAGGACGCCATCGCTGCGGCCATCCGGGAGGCCATGAAGCTCGGGGAAACCTTCGAAAAGGGTGAGCCCCAAAAGGAACGGCAGCGGGAGCCCGGGGCGAGCAGCTTCGTGAATTTCCCCTATGCGAGCAGGAAAATGCAGGCGGCCCTGACGCTGGCGGAAACGCTTTCGGCAACGGACTGCCCGAAGCTGATCATTGAGCCGGTGGGCACCCTCTATCATGCCGTGGCCCATGCCATCCACACCCATTCCCGCTA
>CAVELT010000204.1:0-3122 GCA_963616545.1 Dysosmobacter segnis
AAGGGAGCCGAGCATCACGGACATGCCCTGACTCTGGGTCCAGGCGAAGAGGGCATCGCCCCAGAGGTTTCCGGTGGTGCCGCCCCAGAACTGCACATTCAGCGGGGTGGAGATGACAACAGCGGCGAGACCGCCGGCCACTGCGGTCAGCAGTGCCTTGGGCAGGCTCTTCATGAAGCCGAGGCGGGCCATGATGCCCACGGCGAGACCGATGAAGAGACTGGTCAGAGCATAGACCAGGGTGATGTTGTCACCGGTGGTGAAGCCGTAGATCAGGTTGTTGACGGCACCGCAGATCGCACCGATGACCGGTCCGCCCAGAACGGCGCCGATGCAGGTGCCGATGGAATCCAGCCAGAGGGGCAGCTTCAGTGCGCTGGCGAAGAGCTTCCCCAGGTAGTTGATGCCGATGCAGGCCGGAATCAGCACGATCACGGCAGTGGAAAAGCTGGTTTTAAAAAGCTTGTTCATAACAGATCCTCCCTTTTTGTTGACAGTAAACAAGGTTTGCCCATCAGTATAGCACCAGAACGAAAGAATTACGATTTATTTAAAGCTTTTTTGAAAGACTTGTCTGTGAAATGCTTTGCTGTTAAGCTAGGAAGGCATTGTGAAATTACGGTATGTAAAAAGTATACAGGAGAGCATAGGGGAATAGATTATGAAGATCAGGAAATGGATGACGATGGCCATGACAGTCTGCCTTTTGGGCAGCTGGGCGCCGACAGCATTGGCCGCAGGGCCCGGCGATGCCCTGGAGGTGACGACGGATGCCTCATCAGCGGCTGCGGGCAGCAGCACAAGCAGCGCGAACGATTACTGGAGCGGCTACAAGAATGCCGATGGCACGGACTTTACCTATGTGGAAAAGGGAACGGAGGTTTCTAAATTCCAGAACCAGAACGGCGCCATCAACTGGCAGGCGGCCAAGGCCGACGGGCTGGATTTCGTTATGGTGCGTATCGCCTACGGTCTGACGGAGGACGCGTATTTCGATGAAAATGTGCAGGGCGCCCAGGCGGCCGGCATCAAGGTGGGCGCATATCTCTGCTCCACGGCGAAGAATATGGATCAGGTCATCGCCGAGGCCAATCTGACGGTGGAGAAGATCAAGAAGTATCAGCTGGCCTATCCGGTGGCCTTCGACATCGAGGTGAATTCCATTCTGTCCGAGGGCGCGACACCGGCACAGCTGACGGCCATGTCCAACAAGTACTGCGAAATCGTGAAGAATGCGGGCTATACCCCCATCGTCTATGCCAACAAGACCTGGCTCACCAAGTATATGAATGTGGCAGACATTCCCTATGACGTCTGGTTTGCTTCCTATGCGGAGGACAAGGTCTATCGTCCGGTGGCGGGCACCAATACCACCATCTGGCAGTCCAGTGAGAAGGGCACCATCAACGGCATCATCGGCAAGATCACCACGGAGTTCTCCAAGGTGGCCTACGGCGGCAGCACATCTGCGAAGACAGGCACAACTACAGGCACGTCTGCGGCGACATCGGGCAGTCAGACCACAGTGGTTGGCGGCAGCGGTCCGGTGGCCAGCAGCAATGCGGCAGACATTTCCGTCGGCGGCCCCACGGCCGTGAGCGACGGCTGGAACCAGAAGGCGGACGGCAGCTGGTACTATTATGAGGACGGCAATATGGTGACGGGCTGGAAGCAGCTGAACAGCCATTGGTACTATCTGAAATCCGACGGCAGCATGGCTGTGGGCTGGCTCCAGGTGGGCGATGCCTGGTACTACTTCTACCCGGCCGGCGATATGGCGACCGACTGGTGCAATGTCGGCGACACCTGGTACTGGCTCAGCGGCGACGGTGCGATGCGCACCGGCTGGAAGCAGATCAGCGGTGCCTGGTATTATCTGGATACAAACGGCGCGATGCTGCGGGACTGCACGAGCAATATCAACGGCACGGACTATCGCTTTGACGCGAACGGCGTCTGGATTTCGCAGTAAGGACGGGGAGGAATGAAAATGAATCGATTTTGCGGCAGCGCAGCAGCCTGCCTGTGTGCAGTGCTGCTGGCGGCCCAGCCGGCTCTCGCGGCCAATGTGACAGAGGCGGTATCAGCGCCGGGACAGAGTGTACAGAGCACGGCGACGGTGAACAGTGCCAGCTACGGCGGTGACGGCATCCAGAGCATAGGAGAAACGGCGGAGAATACGAAGGAGCAGGCTGTGCAGGCCGGCAGCACGGCAGTACAGATTTCCAATGTTGCCCAGCCCAGCAGTGCCGGTATCAGCGGTTATACGGTCATCGGCAGCTCGGAGCAGAGCAATGTGGACACCACCATCGGTCTCGGCGGCGCCAGCATTACCCTGATGAAGGGGAAGGAAACCGGACAGCAGCTCTGTCTCATTGTGAAGAGCAGCGACGGACATCTGCTGGTGGTGGACGGCGGCCTCAAGACCAATGCGCCCTATCTTGCGCAGTACATCCGGAGCAACGGCGGACGGGTGGATGCCTGGCTGCTGACCCATCCGCATGTGGATCACTGCGGTGCCCTGGCGGTGATGCTGGAGCAGCGGAAGAACGGCGGCAGCGAGTACAGTGACCTGTCACTGGGCGATATTTATTACGGCTTTGCGTCGGAGGACTACTACAAGGCCCATGAGCAGGCCTACCGGATCCCCTTTATCGAGGAGATCGACAGTGCCCTGGCCGGCTATGACGCGGCGAAGCTGCATTACAATTCCCCGGCGGGAACCACCATTCAGGTGGGCAATGTCAGCGTACAGATCATGAACCAGGTCTTCCTGTCAGAGGTGGACACCGGCAACAATTCCTCCATTGTATACATGATCACGGTGGGCGGAAAGAAGCTGCTGGTGCTGGGCGATACGCCCTATGAGCTGGCACAGGAGCTGATGAAGAATTACAGTGCGGATGCCCTGAAGGCGGATATCGTGCAGATCGCGCACCACGGGCAGCACGGCGGCTCCCTGGACTTCTACCGGATGATCAGTCCCCGCTATGCCCTCTGGCCCTCCTCGGAGGAGATCTGGGACAAGGTGAGCGACAGCTATGATGAGAACCAGACCACCTATACCGTGGCGCTGACAAAGCACTGGATGGATCTCATCGGCGTACAGAAAAATTATATCA
>CAVELT010000205.1:0-3101 GCA_963616545.1 Dysosmobacter segnis
CCTGCTCCCGATGGAAGCCGCAGACCGGCACACCGGCCATGACCAGATCCTCCAGCAGGCCCGCCTCCTCTGCCGCATCTCCTTCAAAGTGAATCAGCAGCTCCCGGTTCCGAATGCTCAGGGCATGAACGCCGGGATTCTCCTTCAGCACCCGGATGGCCTCGGTAATGGCGCCCTCCACTGTGATGATGATGGGGCTGGAGGCATTGACCCGGTGCTGCACCTCCCCGAGGCTTCCCTCCAGCACCAGCCTTCCCCCGTCCAGGATGCCGATGTCCGAGCAGATCCCGCTGACATCCGAAAGCACGGAGGCCGTCATAAACAGCGTGGTCCCTTCTGCGGAAAGCTCCGACAGAATCTGCCGCAGGGTACTGCGCCCCGCCGAATCCATTCCCTTCACGGGCTCGTCCAGCAGCAGAAGAGACGGCGCCCGCAGAAGCGCCCGCACCAGAGAAAGCTTCCGGCGCTGTCCGGGACTCAGGCTATCCGCCAGCTGCGCCTCCCGTCCGCTGAGTCCTGCCATTTCCAGCAGAAGATGAATCCGATTCTGCAGCTCTGCGCCGGACAGACCGCAGCAGGCCGCAAAGAAATCCATATATTCCCCGACGGTCATGGCCGGAAAGCTGCCGGGATCAGCGGGCACATAGCCGATCTCTGCAGCGGACACGGCAATCCTGACACTGCCGCCGTCCCGGGCCTCCAGTCCCGCCAGAATCCGCAGCAGGGTGGTCTTGCCGGCACCGGCAGAGCCCAGAAGACCATAGGCCGCGCCCCGGGGCACCCGAAGACTGAGCTCCTCCAGCACCGTCCTCTCACCGAAACGCTTCAGCAGCTTCTGTACCTCAATCATCTTCCGTTTCCTCCGCCTGTACACCGCTTCCGGTCGTCTGCGTTCCCTCTGTCTGCGCTCTCTGCTCCCGAGAGCGCACCAGCAGCATGGGCAGATACTGCCGCTGTCCGCCGCTGTCATTTCTGGGCGTATAGCGCACCTGCAGCGCATTGCCGTCATTGAGATACGGCGCCAATTGCTGCTCCTCCAGCGGCGTATCCAGGGAAATGCTGTCATAGCCGCCGCTTTCATAGTTGTAGAAGCAGACGCTGCCCCGGAAAAGCGTCAGATCACCGTCCTCCGTGTCCGGCAGCTGCAGCTCTGTCATGGCCCGCAGGCCGCTGATCTCCGCATTGTCCCCCAGGTGATAGGTCAGCACCGTGATTTCCTTTCCGGAAATGCTGTTGCTGCGGGCCTCATAATCTCCGCTCACCAGCTCCGGATCCCGGCTCAGCGCCGCATAGCTCCTGTCCTCTCCGTCAATCTCCGTCAGCGGCAGAGCCGCCGTCACCATGGTGACACCGTAGCTCTCCACGCCCTTTCCCGCCACAAAATCCGCACTGTCCTCCCGGACAAAGCCGATGAGTCTGGCATTGGAGAAATAGCCGCTCATGTTGTTCTCAAGGTAATAGCTGAGGAAGCTCCGGCCGCTGCCGCCGGTACAGAGAGAAGCAAGATAGCTGCTCTGCCCCACCGGCACCTGCAGCACCGGAAGTCCCGTCAGCTCCACGCTTTCTCCTGCTGCCAGCGTTCCAATGGGACAAAGGCGACCGTACAGCAGGACGGCCGCGTCCGTCAGGGTTTCCCCGGTGTCATTCCGGATCGTTCCCTGCAGTGCCTCGCCGTCCAGGGTCAGGCTGCCGGTAAAGCAGCCGCTGCTGTTCGGCATCTTGTTGTGCAGCTCGAAATAACCGGCCGTAAAGGGCTCCTCATTCCGCATCTCCAGACTGGTGGATTCCCGGTCATAGAAAATGTCGGTGCAGGCCGTGTCCTGACTGTCCGCCAGCTTCTGCAGATCACCGGCAAAGCCCTCTCCCCGCTGCACCGGATAAACATAGTACTCCGTCCGGATCTCCAGCCCGCAGTGATTCCGGTCCGAGGAGCGCACATTGATGTAATCCGTCTCATCCACCGACTCGGCAGACACATCCCGCAGCTTGGCATAGGTGAGGAAGGTGCCGTTGAAGCGGGTGGGAATGCCCAGCACCCAGATCGCCAGCGTAAAAAATACCGACAGCAGCAGCACGGCCGGCCGGTACAGCTGCAGCACACAGCGGTTCCGCATCAGCCAGTAAAGGCAGGGGCCTGCCAGCAGCACATAGACAAAGAGCAGCAGCATATACAGCTCTGCATGGGGAAGCTTGCTGAGATCCGAGAGATTCATCAGCGCCTCCAGGCTCTCATACTGGGCCGCACTCTGCTCCGACGAGGAAACCGAAAGGGATGCCAGCCGGCTCTGTCCCAGCACCGCTGTCAGTACCGCCCCGGCATAGTCCTCATGCTCCGTGGCAAAGCGCTGCAGCTCGCAGAAATCATAGGCCGCCGCCGCGATGAGACCGGAGCCCTCGGAAAGCTCTGCCAGCAGGGGCAGCCCGTTCATGGAAAACAGCTCCCGTCCGTTCTCCAGATAGACCGGCGACAGCCACAGAGAAAAGCGCTGCTGTCCGCCCTCCGTTCCCAGCAGGGCATCCGCCGTTGTCAGCTCCCGGGTAGGCACCAGCGGCTGCTGCAGCAGCTCCGAAAACCAGGGCGACATGGCTGCTGCCCCGTTTTTACCGCTGCCGAAGAGGAGAATGCCGCCGTTTTCCGCCCAGCGGCGAAGACAGCGGGCCTCTGCCTCCGATACCTTGCTCATGTCAAAGTCTGTCACCAGGATCATGTCCAGCTGGTCCAGCTCCGTCTCGTCCTTCGGCAGCTTTTCGCTGTCCAGCGTCACCGTTCGGGTATGCAAAAGCCCGTCATTGAGGCTGACGTCATTAAAATAAGAAAGCTTCTCCGGCTTATCCGACAGAATCCCCAGCAGCAGTGTCGCGCCGCTCTGATCCACCTCCAGGCCGATGCGCCGGCTGCCCAGCACCGTGCCGTCCCGCCGCACCGCCTTCACGAGAAGCTGATTCACCTGGCCGCCCAGCGCCACATTGACCTTCAGCTCGGCGCTGCTGCCGCCCTCCGCGATGGCCTGATAGCGATACTGATAGAGCCGCTTCCCGGAATCCGCCATATACACATAGACATAGCCGGAGAAGGTCTCCTCCTGGGTATTGTCCAGCAC
>CAVELT010000206.1:0-3074 GCA_963616545.1 Dysosmobacter segnis
CTGCTCTCAGCGTCTCACAGCCATTCTCTGGGTTCGTTGCACCGTCTCTACTCTGCACCATCCAAGTCTTTAAACCTCTGTTAGTCTAAAGCGCCTGTCTTAAAAAGTCAAGTGCTTATGATCTCACCCTCACCGCTTTCTCCGGTAGCGGCAGCATTGTCCTGCTCGGTATCGGCAGGGAAATGTATGCTGATGCTGGTGCCCCGGCCCAGATCCGAATGTATGGAAATCTCCGCATTGTGCTTCTCGGCCACGTGCTTCACAATGGAAAGCCCCAGTCCGGTGCCGCCGATGGCCCGGGAGTGCGACTTATCGACGCGATAGAAGCGCTCAAAGACCCGGTGGAGGGACTCCTCCGGTATGCCGATGCCGTCATCCTGGACGGTGACAGCATTATCCTCCAGCATCACATAGACATGGCCGCCGGGCTGGTTGTACTTGATGGCATTGTCGGTGAGATTGTAAAGCATCTCCTCCAGCATGGTCCGGTTGCCGTAAACCTGCAGGTCTGTTCCCGACAGAGACAGCTCGATCTCGTGCTTTGCCGCCTTATCGGAGAGCCGCTCCAGCACCTCCGATGCCAGAGAATGCAGATCCACATTTTCCCGCAGCTTCGTATCCTCGGTTCCCGCCTCAATCCGGGAAAGGTGCATGATGTCGTCAATCAGGCTCAGAAGCCGCTTGGCCTCATTGTAAATGGTGGTGGAAAATTCCCGGACATGGGCCGCATCATTCACATAGCCGTCCTTCATCAGCTCCGCAAAGCCGGAAATGGAGGTCAGCGGCGTCTTCAGCTCATGGCTCACATTGGCGGAAAATTCCGACCGGACCCTCTCTGATTCACCGATGGCATCGAGGAAGGGCCACAGCTCATCATAAACCATCGGATGCTTATCCTTATCCACGCTGATTGTACCTGTATCCTTAATCTCCGCTGTGATTTCCTGCAGCGGCTGCACAATCTGCCGGGTGAGCTGCTCCGAAAGCAGCGTCTGCAGCAGAAAAACCGCAACAATAATAACGAAAAGCATGGGAAGGGTCCGGAAAAAGAGGCCCACCACATTGCTGGTCTCCCGGGCCAGCCGCACCACATAGACGCCGTCTGCTGTGAGCACTGCCGCATAATGCGTGTTCTTTCCGATGGTGCGGGAGGTGCGGACCGCCTGTCCCCTGCCGTTCTTTTCCGCAGCAAGCACCTCCACGCGGTCCTGGTGGGACTCCATCTCCGCTGCACTCTTATCCGTGTCAAAGAGCACCGTACCGTCCTTTGCCCGCACCAGCGTACAGCGGACCTCCTTGCCTCCTTCACTGGCCGCCTGCTTCCGGTAGTTCAGCAGAAAGGCGGAAATCTGCTGCTGTTCATTGGCGCTCACGCCGGTGATGATCTCATCCACACCGAAGGTCAGGGCCTCCGCCTGCATCATCAGGCTCTCATCCTCCCGCCGGTCGAAGAAATCGAAGTACACAAAAAGACTGGCCAGGGTGGAAATCACCAGCGTGACCAGCGCCGTCAGACATAGACTTCTGTAGATTTTCTGCTTCATGGCCTTCCTTTACTTGCCCGGCTCCGCCAGACGATAGCCGAGGCCGCGCACCGTCAGGATGAAGCGGCCGGCACCGCCCAGCTTCTGCCGGAGGGATTTGATGTGCATGTCCACCGTACGGCTCTCGCCGGTATACTCGTAGTTCCACACCTTTTCCAGCATCTGTTCTCTGCTCAGCACAAGCCCCTGGTTATGCAGCATATAGGACAGGAGTTCAAATTCCTTCAGGGTAAGCTCCGGCTTTTCCGTGACGCCGTTCTCCTCCACCTCCACCAGGTGACGATTCTCATCCAGCCGAATGGACTGAAACTGCAGAATGGGCTTCAGCGGCTCCACCGCCGTATTTCTGGCATAGGGATTGCTCTCCTCCGCCTTCAGGGTCTGGCTGGCCCGCCGGAGAAGTGCCTTCACCCGGCTCAGAAGCTCCATGACGCCGAAGGGCTTCGTGACATAATCATCTGCCCCGAGATCCAGTGCCCGCACCTTGTCGATCTCGCTGGACTTTGCCGTCAGCATCATCACCGGGAGATTCCGGAATTTCGGGCTCTTGCGAAGCCGCTTCAGCACCTCAATGCCGTCCATGCCGGGCATCATGATGTCCAGCAGCACAAGGGCCGGGACAAAGTCTGCCGTGTCCCGAAGAAAGGCCTCGCCGTTCAGATACCCCCTGGCCTCATAGCCGTTTGCCCCGAGGGCATAGGTGATCAGCTTCTGAATGTTTTCATCATCCTCAACGACTGCGATTCTAATCATTTTCTTCTCTTTCGTAGCTTGGGTCAATGCTGTCCTGTGATAGAGAATACCACCCACTCCGCAATATTGGTAGCATGATCGCCGATTCTTTCGAAATACTTGGCAATCATCAGGAAGTCAAGAAGCGACTCGCCGTGATCCGGGTACTTCGCAATAAGCTCCACGATCTCGTGCTTCACACGGCTGAAAAGCTCATCCACGATGTCATCACTGTCCATCACCTTATGGGCCAGCTCCAGATCCCGCTTGATGAAGGAATCCACTGCCTCGGTCACCATGGACATCGTTGCCGTCGCCATTTCCTGAATGTGTGTGGTGGACTGCATTTTGCCCTCATCTCCCTTCTGGAGGAAGGAGGCAATGTCGGCGATGTCCGAGCACTGATCGCCGATCCGCTCCATGTCGGAGATCATCTTCAGGGCCGCCGAGATGTAGCGGAGATCTCTGGCCACGGGCTGCTGCTCCAGCAGCAGACGAAGGCAGAGATTCTCGATTTCGCTCTCCAGCTTGTCAATCTCGCTGTCGGTCTCATACACAGAGCTCAACACCCGCTCCAGAGCGCCTTCGCTGACGGAGCCGGGCGTCGCTGCACTCTCTTCCGCGCCGTCTGCATTCTCCGCCTCTGCTGCGGCCTCGGCGCCGCCGACATTGGCCTGCTTCTGGATCTTGGAAAGTGCCATCGCCACCAGGCCGATGCAGTTCTCGCAGCAGGAGCCCATCTCAATCAGATTTTTATTCAGATCTGTCAACTGTCTGTCAAAACGGTTTCTCATTTTT
>CAVELT010000207.1:0-3073 GCA_963616545.1 Dysosmobacter segnis
AATTTCCGTCTCCGGGCAGCTTTCCCGAATCAGATCTGCCGTTTCCTCGGCCCCGGCAGCATTGCCGCTGTAGTTCAGCACCAGGTTCCGGCCCTTCTTCGCCTCACTGAGGGCGATGGCCCGGCCGATGCCGGCGCTGGCCCCGGTGATGAGGGCGGTCTGTTTTTTTGTCGTTTCCATAGCCCCTCCTCCTTATGCGAGCTGCTGCAGGTCCTCTGCCGTCTCCACAGCCAGCAGACGATAGTCCGAAATGCCCATGTCCTTCGCGGTTTTCCGCACAAAGCCGGAAAGGGTCTTGCCCGGACCGATTTCAATGAATTCCGTCACGCCCCGGGACAGAAGCTCCCGAATAATGGCCTCCATCCGCACCGGCTTCTGCACCTGCTGCACGAGAAGTCCCGGAATCTGCGCCGCCTCCGGCTCTCCCGCCGGAAGAGAGCTGCCCAGCACGTTGTAGAGCAGACGGCACTGCGGCTCTGCGAAATCCAGCTTCTGAAAATATGCCGCCAGCGCGTCTCCCGCCGGCTTCATGTAGGCGGTATGGAAGGGGCCGGAAACCTTGAGCGGAATGGCCCGCTTCGCGCCGAAGGCCTGAGCGAGACCCGCGGCCTCCTCCACGGCCTCCCGGGCGCCGCCGATGACGAGCTGCCCCGGACAGTTGTAGTTGCAGATGCTGACGGGACCGACAGCGGCTGCCTGATCGCAGGCCTCCTGCAGCTTCTCCTCGGAGAGCCCGAGAATCGCGGACATCGCGCAGTCCACACCGGCAGAGGCCTTCGCCATTTCCCTTCCGCGGAAGGCCACCGTTTCGATGGCGGTTTCCGGCGAAAGCACACCGGCACAGGCCAGGGCGGAATACTCGCCCAGGGAGAGTCCCGCCGCAAAGTCGGGACGAATGCCCATTTCCTGCAGGATCGCCGTGACACCGCAGGCAAAGGCCACCATGGCGGGCTGCGTAAAGCGGGTCTCGTTGATCTGTCCCTCGGGGTCCTCGAAGGAAAGCTGCTTCAGATCAAAGTCGAGCTTCGCTGCATCATAAATTTTTCGAAAGGCCGGGTACTGCGCGTACAGATCCTTTCCCATACCCGCATGCTGACTGCCCTGTCCTGCATATAAAAAAGCTTTCATACTCATTCTCCCATCAGCTCCTTCAAAATCTCCGCCACGGGACGGATCTCCCGCAGCTGTCCGCAGGTCTGACCGGCCATGAGGGAGCCGGTTTTCGCATCACCCTCAAAGACCGCCCGGCGAAGGGAGCCCAGCGTGAACTTCTCCAGCTCCATCTTGTCTGCGCCCTCCTTCTCCCGCTTCACATATTCCCGGCTCATCTGGTTCTTCAGCACCCGCACCGGCGTGCCGCCGATCCGCCCCGTCACAATGGTATCGGAGCCCTGGGCCTTCAGAAGGGCCTGCTTGTAATTTTCATGAATGGGGCATTCCTCGGAAGCGAGCAGCGCGGTACCGATCTGGATGCCGCAGGCCCCCAGTGCGAAGGCCGCCTGCACCTGCCGTCGGTCGGCAATGCCGCCTGCCGCGATCACCGGAATCTGCACCGCATCCACGGTCTGGGGCACCAGTGTCATGGTGGTCATTTCTCCGATATGGCCGCCGCTCTCGCAGCCCTCGGCGATCACTGCATCCGCACCCAGCTTCTCAAGATGCCGGGCCAGAATGGGCGCCGCCACCACCGGGAAGACCCGGATGCCGGCATTTTTGAAGGCTTCCATATACTTTCCCGGATTGCCCGCACCGGTGGTCACCACCGGCACCTGCTCCTCGATGCAGATCTGCACCATCCGGTCTGTCTCCGGATTCATGAGCATGAGATTCACGCCGAAGGGCTTGTCCGTCCGCTGCCGCAAAGCGCGGATCTCTGTCCGGAGGGCCTCCGCCTCCCGCATGCCGCCGGTGGCAATGATGCCCAGCGCACCGGCCTCCGAGCAGGCCGCCGCAAAAGCGCCCGTGGCGATGTTCGCCATACCGCCCTGCAGAATGGGATACCTGATCCCCAGAAGCTCATTCAATCGTTTCATTTTATGTCTCCTCTATCAAGCGTATCATCACCGTCATAACGAATCAGGCTCGCGCCCCAGGTGAGTCCCCCGCCGAAGCCCACGAGCAGCAGGCTCTCGCCCTTCCGCAGCAGTCCCTTCTCCGCCATCTCCGCGAGTGCCAGCGGAATGGACGCGCCGCTGGTGTTCCCCAGCGTTTCCATGTTCTCAAAGAACTGCCCCGGCGCAGCCTTCAGATGCCGCACCACATTCCGGATGATCCGGCTGTTGGCCTGGTGACAGACCACATGGTCGATGTCCGAAAGACGAAGCCCCGTCTTCTCCAGTATCTCCCCGATGCATTTCGGGATAATGTCTATGGCGAAGAGGAACACGTCCTTGCCGTCCATCAGGAAGTGATCCACCTTCTGATGCCGGTCCCTCGTCGCCCCGCTTCCCAGCTTCTCCGGATCCTCCGTGCCGTCCGCATAGAAGCCGTCAAAGGCGCCGGTATATACGCCGGGCGCCAGAATGGAAGCATCCCCGCGGGAGCCCAGAAGCGTGAGATACTCCGGCACCTCCGGCCCGAAGGCATTGTCCTCCGTGTCCGAAGCAGAAAGCACCACAGCACCGGCGCCGTCACCGAAGAGCACCGCCGTCGTCCGGTCCTGAAGGTCCAGAAGCCGGGAAAGCTGCTCCGTGCCGATGAGGAGAGCATGCCGCCCTCCGGCACAGTCGAGAAGCCCCCGGACCACCTCGAGGCCGTAGACGAAGCCGCTGCAGGCCGCATTGATGTCCAGCGCCGGAATGCCGCTGCGCAGTCCCAGCGCCGCCGCCGTCAGACAGGCCATCGCCGGTGTGGCGAAGTCCGGCGACATGCTGGCAACAACCACTGCATCGATATCCGACGGCTGCAGTCCCGCCCTCTGCAGGGCCTGCCGCCCCGCCTCTACGGCCAGGGTCAGCGCACTCTCGTCCTTCCCGCAGAAGCGCCGCTCATGAATGCCGGTGCGGGGATAGATCCAGCTGTCGCTGGTGTCCGTCAGCTTCGCCAGGTCATCATTGTGCACCCGCTGCCGGGG
>CAVELT010000208.1:0-3039 GCA_963616545.1 Dysosmobacter segnis
TCACACAATGCCTTGAAGATCTCGCTGCCGGCGATCTCCGGAAGTGCTGTTTCCTGCCTGTCCTTTTCCATAATCTGTCTCCCTCGTACAGTATACTGCCGATAAAATATTTGCCTTTTATTATAGACCAAATCGCGCCCGCAGTCACTTAAATTTTACGGCAACTGTCGCCCCTTACTGTTTAGGAATCCGGCAGCCTGCCGTCACAGTAATAGCAGAGAATCAGCTCAGTCACCATATCATAGCTGACCACGCCCTCTGTCTGGCCGTTCATCCGAAGATAGGAATCATTCACCTTCTCCGCTGCCTCCGCCACCGGACTCTCGAAGCGGTCCCAGAAGGCATTGTTATAGGAAAGATCTGCCCGGGCACTGTCCGGAAGGCTGCTGTAGATCCGGGAAAATGCTGCCGGGTCCGACGCTGCCAGTGCATTGCCGCAGTATACCCAGGCCGAGAGATAGCCGGCATAGCGAAAATAGCTGTTGTCCGCGGAGATGCAGGCCAGAAAGGCAATGAAGTTGGCCTCTTCCTCCTGCATATAGCCCCGGAGATGCGAAAGCTCATGACACATGGTAAACGGCAGATTGTACCAGGGAATTTCCCGATTGTAATTGGCCTCTATTGTAAAGGGAGAATAAATGCCGGTGAGCTGCTGCACCGACAGCAGACGGGAATTCAGAAGATACTTGGGCAGGGGATACCTGCCCTTCAGCCCTGGGTATTCTGTGCCCAGCGACGTCATGGCCTGACGGGCCTTCTTTCCCAACGCGGCCAACATCGAAAAGGAATTCCGGGCGCTCTCTTCTGTCTCACCCGGCACCGGGAAATCACCGCCGGCAGCATCCCCCTCTGCAGATGCCTGGGCAGCACTTTCATTGATGCGGACTGCCAGATATTCACAGAGCTCCGTCAGCTCCTCCGTGCTGTACTCCCGAAGCACGATGCCGTTCTCCTGACGGAAGCTGTCCCGCCGGTAATTGATGCCGCAGAAGCAGACATAGAGGGCAAAGGCCAGCGCTGCCGTAAAGAATGTGCGCCGCAGCCACTGCAGCAGGGGACGCCGCATGACTGCTGTCCCGGCCTGTTGCCTTCCGCCCCGGAATGTCAAAACCACTGCCCGGAAAAAAGCAAAGATCGTATACAGCAATACGCCGTAAACCAGAATTTCCGTGAGCGAAAAGGGAATCCAGCCCCAGAGTAAGGCGGCCAGCTCACTCAGCGGACGATAAATGCGGCGGCTCCAGACATTGGCAAAAACGGAAATTGTAGTATAATATAGTCTGTTTTGCATATTTTTGCATTGTCCTATTCGAAACAAAACTATGTAAGCGTTTACATTCTGTGCTATGCTGTAGAAATCACGGGATTCAAAGGAGGCATTATGCTGTTTTCAAATAAGGATATTCGAAAGCTGGTCATCCCGCTCATCATTGAGCAGATGCTGGAGGTCAGCGTGGGCATGCTGGACACGGTGATGATTTCCTACTGCGGAGAAGCCGCCGTATCCGGCGTTTCTCTGGTGGATATGATCAACCAGATCCTGCTGGCGCTTTTTGCGGCACTCGGCACCGGCGGCGCCGTGGTGGTCAGCCAGTTCATGGGCGCCGACAACATTTCCCGGGCAAAGCAGAGCGCCCGGCAGCTGGTGGATGTGGCTTCTCTGATCTCTGTGGTCGTGGCTGCCCTGATCATCCTGCTGCGGCATCCCGTGCTCTCGGTCTGCTTCCCCGGCGTTGAGCAGGACGTTTTTAACAATGCACTGATCTACCTCGTCATGTCTGCTCTGTCCTATCCCTTTATCGGCCTCTACAATTCCCTCGGCGCCATCTTCCGGGCCCAGGGCGATTCCCGCACGCCGATGGTGCTGTCGCTCATGATGAACATCATCAACTTCTGCGGCAATGCTCTGACCATCTATATCCTGCACTGGGGTGTTTTCGGCGCAGCACTGGCCTCCCTCATCGGACGCGCCTTCGCCTGCCTCATGGCATTTTTCCTGCTGTTCCGGCCCCGGCTCCGCATCAATCTGGCCGGCGGCTCCTTCCTGCCGGACCGCGCCCTGATCCGCCGCATCCTCTATATCGGCATTCCCAGCGGCATTGAGTCCAGCATCTTCCAGCTGGGACGGCTCTTCGGCGTCAGCATCATTTCCGGCTTCGGCACCTACGAAATCGCCGCAAATGCGGTGGCCAACAACCTGGACAGCATCGGTGTCATGCCCGGCACGGCAATGCAGCTAGCCGTCATTACCGTCATCGGCCGCTGCGTCGGCGCCCACGACTTCAAGCAGGCAAAATACTATACACGAAAGCTCCTGATCATCACCTATGCGCTGACGATCACCACCTGCGGTCTCACCGTTCTGTTCCGGAATACCCTCTACGGCTTCTACAGCCTCTCCCCGGAGACGCTGGCTCTGGCCAACAAGCTGGTGCTGATCCACGTTCTGGCCGCCATGGTGCTCTGGCCCCTCAGCTTCGTGCTGCCCAATGTTTTCCGCGCCGCCAACGACGTGAAATTTCCAATGGTCATCTCCATCGGCTCCATGGTGCTCTTCCGGAACTGTCTCGGCTACCTGATCGCCCACCGCATCGGACAGGGCTGTCTCGGTGTCTGGATCGCCATGATCTTCGACTGGTGCATTCGGACTTCCTTCTTCGTCTGGCGTTACCTGTCCGGCCGCTGGATGCAGTTCTATAAGGATTAGGCCTTCAGCCGCTCAATAATTTCGTCTCCGATTTCCGCCGGGCTCTTGCCGTCGGTAGCAATGATGATATCTGCTGCCGCCTCATAGAGAGCCCGGCGTTTTTCCTGCAGTGCCGCGATGTAGTCTACACTCATGTTCTGATTCAGGATCGGCCGCTCTCTGCTGTCCTTGACCCGCTCATATACCGTTTCCGGGCTTGCCGTCAGCAGCACGACCTTGCCGCTCTTTTTCATATAGCCCTGATTTTCCTCCCGGACCACAATGCCGCCGCCGCAGGAAACAATGACGCCCTTTTCCTTCTGCAGCTCCTGCAGCATCCGGCTCTCCAGATC